>CANQLH010000008.1 GCA_947624655.1 uncultured Clostridia bacterium
ATAAAAAACTAGGGAGAATAAATTATATTATTCCCTCCAGTTTTGATGGTATTTTAATGTGGGCTGTGAATTGTAACATCAAGTAACCAAAAATTTAACAAAATTCCCAAAAAGGCTTGTAATTTGTTTTGATTTGTGGTACACTATTTATTAATCAGTCTAATAAACTAAATTGGAGGTGCAGTTTAAATGGCAAAATGTGCAATTTGTGAAAAATCTATAAGCCACGGAAATAAACTAAGTATTGCTCGTTCTCATGTAAGTAAAAGAAGCACAAGAACATGGAAACCTAATTTACAAAGTGTTAAAGTTATGGAGAATGGTCAAACAAAAAGAATAAAAGTATGTACAAAATGTTTACGTTCTGGAAAAGTTAATAGAGTATAAAATAAAAATAGAAAGAGTAGAATTTTTTAAATCTACTCTTTTTTGTTTAATAGAAATTTCTACGAAATTCCTATTAAACAAAAGGCTGAACGCAGCCTTTGAGCTTTCCTCCCTTTGGTCGGAAACTCAAATCGGCACGAACAAAGGGCGCCGAGGCGCTTTGTTCAATTAATACATATATGTATTAGTCTTTGATGCCAAAAATGAATTTTACAAATCCACGTAAGAATTTTGGAACTTTTTTTACAACGATTGTCATATAAATTTACACACTCCTTTAACATGATAACCAAATCAGACCAACTATTACAATAACTACACCAATGATAAATAGCCAACCACATAAAGGAAGTAATAATACAAAAAGCATTCCAAGCCCGAATCCTATCATACATACAGCTAATGTTTTCTTAAGAAGCTTAAACATAATATCTTACCTCCTATATAATTTATTATATTGGCTAAACATAAAATATGTGACATAAAGAAAGGATATAGTAATAAATGAAAAATAAATCAAAGGAATTAGTTAATATATTAAAAGAAACATACCCAGATGCAAAATGTAGTTTAGATTTTACAACTCCATTTGAAATGCTAATTGCAGTTATGCTTTCAGCTCAATGCACAGATGAAAGAGTTAATAAAACAACACCTAGCATTTTTGCAAAGTATAATACACCAGAAGATTTTGCAAGACTTAACATAGAAACCATAGAAGAGCTTATTCATCCTTGTGGATTTTATAAAAATAAAGCAAAAAATATTAAAGCATGTGCAAAGATGCTTTTGGAAAAGTTTCGGGGGAGAAGTTCCTCAAACAATGGAGGAACTTATGAGTCTTCCAGGAGTTGGGAGAAAAAGTGCAAATGTTGTAATGTTAGAAGCTTTTGGTGAAGCTAAAGGCATTGCAGTAGATACACATTGCAGACGTATAGCAAATAGAATTCGGTCTTAGCGATAAAAAAGAACCAGAAATGATTGAGCAAGATTTACTTAAGATTTTTGATGAGAGTGATTATAAAGATATTAATCATTTGTTCATTTGGCACGGAAGAAATATTTGTACAGCAAGGAATCCAAAATGTATGAAGTGCCCTATTAAGCAAATGTGCAAAGAATATTATCGGAAAAAGCAATTGTTAAAAAATAATCTTGATTTTTGGATATAGCTGATATAAAATACAAATTGAACTAAAAAACAAAACGGAGGCAAAAAGGTAAAATGACAAATGAAACAAAAAAAGTAAAAGATGTATTCAAAGATTATGAAACAAACGGCAATATTTTAGAATGTGATATTCTTAATATAAGTATGTTTAAAAAATCAAACAAACTAGCAATAGAACTAAAATCTTCAAAAAAAATACAAATTGGAGAAAAACTTGCATTCGAGTTTTATTTAAAAAGCAAATTTAGAGTTCAAGATGTAGATATTCAAATTGATGTACAAGAAACAAAGGCACCAAGCAAAGGAAAACAGAATAAAGACGAAAAAGATGAACAAGAAGAAGTAACTCCTGTAATAATAGGAAATAAAAAAGCAAAGATTACAGATAAAATTGTAAAAGTAAAAGATATAAACATGGATAGTGGAAAAGTTGTTATCTGTGGAAAGATTATAAAGCAGGAAGTTAAAGAACTAAAATCTGGTAAATTCCTTTTAATGATGAATGTGTTTGATGGCTCTTGTACTATTGTTTGTAAGGCCTTTTTAGAGGCAGATGTAAAAGATAAAGTATTAAATAGAATTAATTCAGCTCCTAGAGTTACTGTATTAGGTAATGCACAATATGATCCATTTTCGAAAGAGGTAACGATTATGGCAAATGTTGTGTTGGAGGCAGAAGCAAAAACAGAAGTTAAGAGAATGGACAGAAGTGATGAAAAAAGAGTAGAGCTTCATATGCATACACAAATGAGCCAGATGGATGGTGTAACACCAGTTGAAGATCTTATAAATCGTGCTAGGTCTTGGGGAATGAAATCAATCGCAATTACGGACCATGGAGTTGTACAAGCCTTCCCAAAGGCAAATCATGTTGTAGAAGATAATAAGGGAGATATAAAGGTTATATATGGAGTTGAGGCATACCTTGTACCTGATGGACAGACAAGTGTGTATAATCCTAAAAATCAAGATTTAGATACGGAATATTGTGTATTAGATATTGAAACAACAGGACTTTCATTTAGAACGGAGAAAATAACAGAGCTTGGAGCAATAAAAATTAAAAATGGAAAGATTATAGATACTTTTGAATGTTTTGTAAATCCAGAAAAACCAATACCTTATGAAGTAATAAAAGTTACACATATTACGGATGATATGGTAAGAGATGCTGAGAAAATTGAACAGGTACTACCTAAATTTTTGGAATTTGCAGGTGATGATGTATTAGTTGCACATAATGCAAACTTTGATATTGGGTTTATTAGGCATTTCGCAGAATTACAAGGTCTAAAAATGGATAATACATATATAGATACTCTTGCACTTGCAAGGGATATGTTCCCTGACTATAAAAAATACAAACTTGGAATTATTGCAGATAATTTAGGAATAAGAGTAGATGTTGCACATAGAGCTTTAGATGATGTAAAGACTTTGGTAAAAGTCTTTGAGGTAATGCTAAGAAATCTAAAAGAAAATGGAATAACAAGTATAAATGATATAGACAATTTTTATAGCAAAGAAATTGATTTAAAGCATTTATCTACATACCATGCAATAATATTAACTAAAAATTATGTAGGACTTAAAAATTTATATAAATTAATATCTTTTTCACACTTAGATTATTTCTATAAAAAACCTAAAATACCAAAAAGTCTATACAAAAAATATTCTGAGGGGTTGATGATCGGTAGCGCATGTGACCAAGGAGAGTTGTATCAGTCAATTTTAGAAGGCCTATCAGAAGAGAAAATTGAGGAGATAGCATCTTTTTATGATTATCTTGAGATACAACCTTTAGGTAATAATGAATATTTAATAAGAAATGGTACAGTTGAGAATAAAGACGGTTTAATAGAGATAAATAGAAAAATAGTAGCATTAGGAGAAAAATTAAATAAACCAGTTGTTGCAACTTGTGATGTGCATTTTATGGACCCAGAGGACGAAATATATAGAAGAATATTAATGGCAGGACAAAAATATGATGATGCTGATTTGCAACCACCACTTTATCTTCGTACAACAGAAGAGATGCTTGAAGAATTTACATATCTTGGAAGAGACAAGGCTTATGAAGTAGTAGTAACAAATACTAACAAAATAGCTGATATGTGTGAGGCAATTAGCCCAATTTCTAAAGAAAAATGCCCACCTCATATTGAAGGTTGCGAAAAAACAATAGAAGATATAGCGATGAATAGAGCAAAAGAATTATATGGAGACCCACTTCCAGAAATAGTAGAAGTAAGGCTTAGAAAAGAGCTAGATTCAATTATTAAAAACCGGTTTCTCTGTTATGTATATTATTGCTCAAAAGCTCGTATGGAAATCAAACGAAGACGGATATTTAGTTGGTTCAAGGGGATCTGTTGGTTCTTCACTTGCAGCATATATGACGGGAATAACGGAAGTAAATGCTTTAAAACCACATTATAGATGCCCTAATTGTAAGTATTCTGATTTTAGTGATCATGGGGTTAAAAATGGATTTGACCTTCCAGATGCAAATTGTCCAAAATGTGGTACAAAGCTTGTAAAAGACGGCGTTGATATTCCATTTGAAACCTTCCTAGGATTTAATGGAGATAAGGAGCCTGATATAGACTTAAACTTTTCAGGAGAGTATCAAACTAAAGCACATAAATATGCAGAAGTTATACTTGGCCAAGGAACAACATTTAAAGCAGGTACCATAGGTACAATAGCAGAAAAAACAGCCTATGGATATGTTAAGAATTATTTTGAAGAAAGAAATATACATATGAGTTCAGCAGAAATTGAAAGATTAGCAGTAGGTTGTACAGGAATAAAAAGAACAACAGGTCAACACCCAGGTGGAGTTGTTGTAGTACCAAAAGGACGTGAAATATATGAATTTTGCCCAGTACAGCACCCTGCTGATGATCCGAATTCTGACATAATAACAACACATTTTGATTATCACTCTATTGATAAAAACTTACTTAAATTTGATATGCTAGGTCATGATGATCCGACAGTAATAAGAATGTTACAAGATATAACAGGAATAGACCCAAAAACAATACCTCTTGATGATAAGAAAACGATGTCTATATTCTCATCAACTGAGGCACTTGGGGTAACTCCAGAACAAATAGATTCAAAAGTTGGTACATTTGGAGTTCCAGAATTTGGTACGAGATTTGTAAGAGATATGCTTGTTGAGACACTACCTAAAACCTTTGAGGAATTAGTAAGAATATCAGGTCTTTCGCATGGTACAAACGTATGGACAAATAATGCTCAGGAATTAGTAAAAGCTGGTACTGCTACACTTGCAGAAGCAATTTGTACAAGAGATGATATAATGATATATTTAATCAGTATGGGTCTCCCAGCTCAAAATTCGTTTAAAATAATGGAATGTGTTCGTAAGGGAAAGGGGCTAACGGAAGAGCAAGAAGCACTAATGAGAGAACACAATGTGCCAGATTGGTACATAGATTCTTGCAAAAAAATAGAGTATATGTTCCCTAAGGCACATGCTGTTGCATATGTTACTATGGCATTTAGAATTGCGTGGTTTAAGGTACATATTCCACTTGCATATTATGCTACATATTTTTCAATAAGAGCAGATGAATTTGATAGTGAAGTAATGATATTTGGTAAAAGTAAAGTAAGAGAAAAGATGGCAGAAATTAAAAGGCTTGGAAATGATGCAACTCAAAAGGATAAGAATATGTATCCAATATTAGAGCTTGTACTTGAAATGTATGAAAGAGGTTTTAACTTTTTGCCAGTTGATTTATATAAATCAGATGCTATAAAATTTAAGGTAGAAGATGGTGCAATACGTCCACCTCTTAATAGTATTGCAGGAATGGGAGGAATTGCAGCACAAGGTATACAGCAAGCTAGAGAAAATGGAGAGTTCATATCAAAGCAAGATATAAAAAAGAGAGCAAAAGTAGGAGATGCAGTAATTTCTTTACTTGAAAAATTTGGATGTGTTGAGGGAATGAGTGAGACTAACCAAATGAGCTTATTTGATGCAATGTTCTAATACTTTGTTACAGGATAATGTGTTGTTTCAATAGAATAGCTGAAATGATTTATTTTTAGAGCTTTGGTGTCGCAGTCTACAAATTAAAAATATATATGTAGACTGCTCCATTCGCCCTTCGCTAACGCTTCGGTTGGGCGCTTACGCAGCTCTTTCAAATAAATAATTTCAGCTATTCTTTAATACAAAAGCATTATTTAGAAAGGAATGTGATTGAAGATGAGTATTGAAACATTTTTACAAATAATTCCCTTAAAGTATGTATTAATATATTTTGCAATAATTAATGTTATAGGATTTTTTGCAATGCTTATAGATAAACAAAAGGCAAAAAGAGGCTCTTGGAGAATACCAGAAAAAACATTGTTCATGTTTACATTTTTAGGAGGAGGAATAGGAACAATTGCTGGAATGTATTTATTTAGGCATAAAACAAAGAAACTAAGATTTACAATAGGTTTTCCAGTAATCTTAATTACTGAGATTGCGTTAATTATATATTGGATAATGCAATAAAAATATACATAGTCAAAAAAACAAACAGAAGCAAGCATTAAAAATATGCTACTTCTGTTTATCTTTTTGCAAACAAACGAACAATATACATAATAAATTTAAGAATAAAATAAAAAATTCACATAAAATAAAAAATTATATAAACTTATAAAAAAAATTAATAAAATGTCAATAAAATAGTTATTCACAAAGTTATCCACATTTTTTAAAAATGTGTGGATAAACCACAATCGTAAACCTAAAAATTACAAAAATGTTAACATAAATCGATAAAACGTCATAATTTTGAAAAACAATTGTAATAATTATGAAATAATTTTTACCAAATTGAAAAATAATTGTAATAAAAGTAGGACAAATTTGCAAAAAATGTCATATATTGTAATATGTTAGTTTATAAAGGATGTGGAAAATTTGAGTATAGAAAAAACGATAAGAAAAATATTAAATAAAATTAAACATAATAAAACCAGAAGAGAAACTAGTAATATTAAAAAAATAAGCTATGACGAATTAGAAGAGTTAATGAGAAATAATAGTGAACTTATTATAGTAGATACAAGGAGTCCTCAAGAATATGCTGAAAATAGAATTAGATATGCAATAAATATACCAGTATACGAAATAGAAAAAAGTGCTTCTTTTCTACTACCTAATAAGGATAAGGTTATTGTATTATATTGCCAATGTGGTATAAGGAGTGATAAGGCATATAAAATTTTAGAAGAAAAAGGATATACTAACTTATATACATTAGAAGGAGGGATAGATAGTATATAATTGATTTTTTAAAAACACTTGCCAAAAGCCTAAAAACGTGATAAACTTGTCCTATAAAAAAGAAAAGAGGAATGTTTATGATAGATATAAAACTTATAAGGGAAAATCCTGAACTTGTAAAAGAAAATATTAGAAAAAAGTTTCAAGATTACAAATTAGAGCTAGTAGATAAAGTAATTGAATTAGATAAAAAAAGTAGAGAAACATCACTAAATGGCGATACTTTAAGAATGAATCGTAACAAATTAAGTGAGCAAATTGGCGTGCTAATGCGTGAAGGAAAAAAAGAAGAAGCAGAAAATGTAAAAAAAGAAGTATCAAAAATTAATGACGAACTTGAAAAAAATGAAAAATTAGAGGAAGAATATAAGGCACAAATAAAAGAAATAATGATGAGAATTCCTAATATAATGCACGAGTCTGTACCAATAGGAAAAGATGATAGCCAAAATGTTGAAGTTCAAAAATATGGAGAGCCAGTTGTTCCAAGTTATGAAATCCCATATCATACAGATATAATGGAAAGCTTTTCAGGAATAGATTTAGATTCAGCAAGAGAAGTTGCAGGAAATGGATTTTATTATTTAGTAGGAGATATAGCAAGACTACACTCTGCATTACTTAGTTATGCAAGAGATTTTATGATAAATAAAGGCTTTACTTATACAATACCACCATATATGATTAGAAGTGATGTTGTAACAGGTGTTATGAGCTTTGAAGAAATGGATGCAATGATGTATAAGATAGAAGGAGAAGACCTTTATCTTATAGGAACTAGTGAACATTCAATGATAGGAAAATTTAAAGGAAAAATATTAGATAGTGAGAAGCTTCCATATACTATGACTTCATATTCGCCATGCTTTAGAAAAGAAAAAGGAGCACACGGAATTGAAGAAAGAGGAGTATACAGAATACATCAATTTGAAAAACAAGAAATGATAGTTGTATGTGAACCAGAAGATAGTTATAAATGGTATGATAAAATGTGGTCATATACAGTTGAGCTATTTAGAAGCCTAGATATTCCAGTTAGAACTTTAGAATGTTGTTCAGGAGATTTAGCAGATTTAAAATCAAAGAGCGTAGATGTTGAAGCTTGGAGTCCTAGACAACAAAAATATTTTGAGGTAGGAAGTTGCTCAAATTTAACAGATGCACAGGCAAGAAGACTAGGAATAAGAATAAAGAAAAAGGGAGAAAAACAGACTTATTATGCACACACATTAAATAATACAGTAATTGCTCCACCACGTATGTTAATAGCATTTTTAGAAAATAACTATAACGAAGATGGTAGTGTAAATATTCCTGCTGTTTTAAGACCATATATGGGTAACACCGAAAAACTTATACCAAACAAAAAATAAAGAGGTAAAAATGATAGTAAAAAATCCAAAATTTGAAATATCAGCAGTAACAAAAAAGCAATATCCGGCAGGTAATTTGCCAGAAATTGTACTTGCAGGAAAATCAAATGTAGGTAAATCATCTTTTATAAATACTCTAGTAAATAGAAAAAATCTAGCTAGGACAAGCAGTGAGCCACGGGAAAACTAGACAAATTAATTTTTATAATATAGATGAAAAATTCTATTTTGTAGATTTACCACGGATATGGATATAGTAAGATGTCTAAGAGAGAACAAGAAAAAGTACGGAGAATTTATAGAAGAATATTTATTTTCAAGAGAAAATATTAGCTTAATTATTTTAATATTAGATATAAGGCATAAGGTATCAGAAAACGATAAATTGATGTATGAATATATAAAAAATACAAATAAGCCTTATTTAATAATTGCAAATAAGGCAGATAAAATAGCTATAACAAAAGTAGATAGCGCAATATCAGATATGAGAAAAGATTTAAAAATCAAACCTGAGGAAATATTAATTCCATTTTCTTCAGAAAGAAAAATATATATAGAAAACACTTGGAATAATATAAGTAGATGGAGTGAGATATAAAGTGAAACTGGGTGCTGATAATGAAACACTAGCAGAGAATAAAGTATTAATTCTATATCTATTATCAACTATGGAAAAGCCAGTTAACAATGATGAATTGTATAGAATAGTCTTATCAATACAAGATATGAATTATTTTTATTTTCAACAATTTATAGTAGATTTAGAAAATAATAAATACATAATGTCATATATGAAAGAAAACGATATAGTGTATGAAATCACAGAAAACGGAAAGAACACATTAGAATTAACGCTGGATATGTTACCTGGAATAATAAAATTAAAGGTAGATGAGAATGTAAAAGGCGAGTTAAGAGAAATACGAAATGAATCTGCAATAAGAGCAGAATTTATACCTCTTAGCGAAAATGAATTTATAGTGAAATGTAAAGTTATAGAAAATAGTGTTACAATATTTGAAATACAGACATTTGTAGCATCAAGAGAACAGGCAGTCCAAATTGTACAAAATTGGGAAGAGAATGCAGGAAAGATATATCCAAGTGTTTTACAAATGTTAAATGAAAATAGTTGCGATAAAAAAGAAGATATAGAATTAGAGATGGGAGAGTAAGAATATGGCTAAGCAAGATGATTTTGTAAAAGATATTGCAAATATAGATGAAGATTTTGCAAAATGGTATACAGATATAGTAACAAAAGCCAATTTAGCAGATTATTCAGAAACAAAAGGATTTGTTCCAATAAAACCTTATGGATTTGCAATATGGGAAAATATAAAGAATTATGCAGATAAATTATTTAAAGAATCAGGAATTAAAAATGTATATTTTCCTATGCTAATACCAGAAAGTTTGATACAAAAAGAAAAAGACCACGTAGAAGGGTTTGCTCCAGAAGTTGCTTATGTTACAGAAGCGGGTGGAGAAAAATTAGAAGAAAGATTGTGTATAAGACCAACATCAGAAACAGTTTTTTCAAGTCTTTATTCAAAGTGGCTTAAATCTTGGAGAGATTTACCAATGGAATATAACCAATGGTGTAGCGTATTAAGATGGGAAAAAGAAACAAGACCATTCTTGCGTTCTCGTGAATTTTTATGGCAAGAAGGACATACAATCCATGAAACAGAAGAAGAAGCGAGAAAAAGAACTCTTAAGATGTTAGAGATATATTCAAACATAGTCGAAGATTTACTTGCAATCCCTGTATTAAAAGGTAGAAAGACAGAAAGCGAAAAGTTTTCTGGAGCAGAAGAAACATACACAATAGAAACTTTAACAAGAGATGGAAGAGCTTTGCAGTCAGGAACATCACACTATTTTGGACAAAATTTTACGAAGCCTTTTGAAGTAAAATTCCAAAATAGAGAAGGCAAAGAAGAATATGCATATCAGACTTCGTGGGGAATTAGCACAAGATTAATTGGAGCAGTTATTATGGCTCATGGAGATAATAGAGGACTTAAACTTCCACCAAGAGTTGCACCTATTCAAGTAGAAATAATCCCTATTGCAATGCATAAAGAAGGTGTATTAGAAAAAGCTGAAGAATTAAAAAATGCATTAAGTAGCAAATTTAGAGTAGAAGTAGATTCAAGAAAAGAGGTAACTCCAGGTTATAAATTTAATGATTCAGAATTAAAAGGAATACCTGTTAGAATAGAAATTGGCCCACGTGATATAGAAAATCGGAGAGTGTATAATAGTTAGACGTGATACCTTTGAAAAAATAACTGTAAAATTGGATGAATTAAGTTCAAAATTACAAGAAATTTTAGATGATGTTCATAATAATATGTATCAGCTTTGCAAGAAAAGATTAGAAGAAAAGACGCAAATAGCAACGAATTTAGAAGAATTTGAAAGAAAGATAAATGAAAATCAAGGATACATAAAGGCTATGTGGTGTGGAGATGAAAAATGCGAAGATAAAATAAAAGAATTAACAGGAGCACGTTCAAGATGCATACCATATGAGCAAGAGAAACTTTCAGATACATGTGTATGCTGTGGTAAGAAGGCAAAGCATATGGTTGTTTGGGCTCGCCAATACTAAAATTGAAAAAATAATGCCTAGCAATATAATAATTCTTTTTTCAATTTACTTGGGAAGGGTGATATAAAAATGGAGATTATTGATGGTAAAGCACTTGCAAAAAATGTTAGGGAAAATTTAAAAAAAGATGTAGACGAATTAAAGAAAAAAGGGATAGTTCCAAGGCTTGCAGTAATACTTGTTGGAGAAGATAAGGCATCTCAAATATATGTAAAGAATAAAAGTAAAGCATGCATAGAAGTTGGAGTAGAATATGAAGAAATTTTACTTGATGAGAATACTAGTAGAGAAAAACTTTTAAATATTATAGATGACTTGAATAAAAGAGAGGATATAACAGGAATACTACTTCAAAGCCCAATACCTAAGCACTTAGATATAAACGAAGCATTTAGGAAAATATCTCCTGATAAAGATGTAGATGGATTTAACCCTGTAAGTATTGGAAAACTTTGCTTAAATCAAGACACATTTGTATCGTGCACACCTTATGGAATTATGAAAATGTTTGAGGCATATAATGTGGATTTAGATGGAAAAGATGCAGTAATTATTGGAAGAAGTAATATCGTTGGTAAACCAATGGCCTTGAGTATGTTAAATAAAAATGCAACAGTTACAATATGTCATTCGAAAACAAAGAATTTAAAAGAAATAACTAAAAAGGCAGATATTTTAGTGGCAGCAGTAGGTAAAAAGCATTTCGTTACAGCAGATATGGTAAAAGAAGGGGCAGTTGTCATAGATGTTGGAATAAATAGAACAGAAGAAGGACTTTTTGGTGATGTGGACTTTGAGAATGTAAAAGAAAAAGCAAGTTTAATCACACCAGTACCTGGGGGAGTAGGTCCAATGACAGTTGCGATGCTTATAAACAACGTTGTAAAATGTGCTAAAAATATGATAGCACAAAAAAATTAAAGTTAGATATATAATAAAATTTGGAGGGAATGTATGCTATAAATTAGCATATGTTCTCTTTTTGTAATATAGGAAATTTCTGCGAAATTCCTATTAAATAAAAAGGCTTAAGCGTTGTCTTTGAGATTTCTCGACTATTGGCTCGAAACTCAAATCGGCAAGAACAAAGAGAGCCGAGGCACTTTGGTATTTAATAGGAAAAGCTTTATGAAAGGAAATTAAATATGGAAATTATAGAGATAGGGAATGAGTATTATCCAAAGAAATTATTAAACATATATAATCCACCAAAAAAGATATATCTAATGGGAAATAAAAAAATATTAAATGATTTTTCGATTGCAATAGTTGGTACAAGAAATTGTAGTAAATATGGAGAAAAAATTGCAAAATCGATTGCATACAATCTTTCTAAATATAAAGTAAATGTAGTAAGTGGACTTGCTAAAGGGATTGATTCTTTTGCTCATTTAGGAACAATAATAGGAATGGGAAAAACAATTGCAGTATTAGGAGGAGGCTTTAATTATATATATCCTAAAGAAAATATAGGATTATTTAATAGAATAATTGAAAGTGGAGGAGCTGTGGTTTCAGAATTTGATGAGAATACAAAGCCTGTTCCAGAAAATTTTCCCAAAAGAAATAGAATAATAAGCGGGTTAAGTGATGGAGTAGTTGTAGTAGAAGCAGGAAAGAGAAGCGGAAGCTTAATTACAGCAGAACTTGCATTAGAAGAAGGAAAAGAAGTATTTGCAGTTCCAGGTAATATTGACTCTAATGTGTCCAAAGGTACAAATGAGCTTATAAAAGAAGGTGCAAAACTAGTAGAAAATGTAATGGATATATTAGAAGAATATCGATAGAATAATGGATAATTCTTTGCATACTTACTAAATTGTATATAATGAAATTATCTACAAATAATAAATTTAGGAAATTAACGAAAAGCATTCAAAAATAGTAAAATTTATGCTATACTATAAATAGTATAGAAAGAAAGGAGTATCGTTATGCAACAAATAAATTTAAAAGAAATAGAAACAGCAGTAAATCAATATGGAGAAGTTGTATTAAGTAAGAACAACAAAAATAATTTTGTAGTAATGAGTATAGAAGAATATAATAAAAAAATATTAAGAAGAGAAATAATTAAAGCATTAAAGAAATCAGAACAAGAGATTGAAAATGGAGAAGGCATTGAGTCAGATGAAGCATTTAAAAAATTGAGGCAAAAATATGGATATGAAGTATAAGGTAATAATTACTCCAACTGCTTTTAAGGAAATAAATAAAATATATGATTATATTTTAGAAGAGCTTTATGCAGAAAAAGCAGCAAAAGACTTGATGCGGTAAAGTTGAAAAATCCATACAATCATTAGAACATTCACCTAAACTATATGCAGAAATTGATAAAAGTGATGAATTAAAAAGAATATATAGAAGAATAGTAATAAAAAATTTTGTAATATTATATACGATAGATGAAAATGATTCAGTTGTTTATGTTTCTCATATGTACTATGGAGGTAGAAATTATTTAGATAATAGTTTACTATAAAAAATTAACAAAATTTTCATTTTACACAAAAATATAGAGAGATTTAAATATATTAAATTTTATAAAAAAACTTGAAAAATATGAATAAAATATTGTATAATAAAATATAAGATAGGAGAAACTTTATGAATCAAATTCTAGTAAATGAGAAGGTAATTGTAACACCAGAATTTAGAAGAAAAAAGAAGGTATATAAATTTAACTTCTTTTTATCTGTTTTTTTAGTATGCACTTTATTTTCTTGCTACATATATGCTGAATATGATAGAAATAAAAGCGAAGAAGTTTCTCAGCAGATATTATTATCACTTGAAGACACCGCAGAAGAAATTGAAAATACAGAAGATACAACTACAATATCTGTCGAAGAAGATGTTATTGTTGTTAAATTATTAGCAAACAATAATGAAAATGAAGAAGAGAATATTGTTAATATTACAGACATTGTAAATAATAATAGTAATAATGAAAGTAATAATAGTAATGATAATAGCAGTGCTCAGCCACAGCAACAATCGAAGATAGTTGAATCTGTATCAGATAGTGGTAAGTCATATTATACAGAAGCAATTTTGAAAATTCCAAAGATTGGAATTGAATATCCAGTACTTTCAGATACATCAGATGAGCTATTAAAAATTTCTGTAAATAAATTGCACGGACCAGATCCAAATGAAGTTGGAAACTATGTAATTGTTGGACATAATTACAAAAGTGGTAAGATGTTTGGAAAACTTTCACAAATGGCTATCGGAGATACATTTGAATTAAAAGATACTTCAAATAGAACGATTACATATAAGATTTATGATATATATACAGTAGAACCAACAGACGTAAAATGTACATCACAATTAACAGGTGGAAAAAAGGAAGTTACTTTAATTACATGTAAAAATTCTGGAAAGCAAAGGTTAATTGTAAAAGCAAGAGAAATAGAGAACTAAAAAAAGATTTTGTTAATATAATATAGTAAATCAGGCAATAGCTGGGCTACAAGCTAGCAGCAGAGAAACTCTGTGGGATTAAAAGTCTTACAGAGCTTCTTTTTTGCCTCTTAAGGAGGAGTTAGTTATGGAAGAAAAAGAAGCTATAAAAGCTTCAAAGGTGAGCATAATTTCGAATGTCGTACTGTCTGTTTTTAAGTTAATATCAGGAATAATTGCAAATTCTAGTGCAATGGTATCAGATGCTGTACATTCTTTATCAGATGTTATAAGTACAATTATTGTAATAATTGGTGTAAAAGCATCAAATAAAAAATCAGATAAAAGTCATCCATATGGACACGAAAGATTTGAATGTGTCGCATCAATAATACTTTCAGTAATACTAATTATTACAGGCTTAGGTATCGGTATTAGTGGACTAAAAAATATTATTTCTCGGAGAATATGAAGAATTTAAAATACCAGGACTACTTGCTTTAATTGCAGCAATAGTTTCAATAATTGTAAAAGAAGCTATGTATTGGTACACAAGAGCAGTTGCTAAAAAGATAAATTCAGGAGCACTAATGGCAGATGCTTGGCATCACAGATCAGACTCACTATCATCTATTGGAAGTTTTATTGGAATACTTGGAGCAAGATGTGGATTTCTTATATTAGATTCAATAGCAAGTATTGTCATAGCATTATTTATTATAAAAGCAGGAGTAGATATTTTTATTGAAACAATTAGAAAAATGACAGATGAAGCATGTGACGAGAAAACTGTAAGAAGAATATATGATGTGATTAATGAACAAGAAGGAGTAAAAAGAATAGATGATGTTAAGACAAGAAAATTCGGTAATAAAATATATGTTGATGTAGAAATAAGTGCAGATGCAAAAATGCCACTTAAGGATGCACATAAGATAGCAGAGAATGTACATGTTTCAATCGAAAAAAGTATAGCTTTTGTAAAGCATTGTATGGTTCATGTTAATCCATATGAAGAATAATATAAAATAAAAAAGAACGATAATATTTATTTTTAGATAAATAAATATTATTGTTCTTTTTTGTAATATATTATATAATAACAATGAATCTAAATTCTGACCGCTCGGTATAATGAAATTTAGAAAAATATGGATTATAATATATTAGTAAAAATTCATGGAGGTACAAATGAATTGGATAAAAATACTAGCTAATGGGATAGCATTACCTAAAAGACAAGTAGAAAATGAAATATTAAATAAAAAATTCAATTTAAGTGAAAATTGGATATTTGATAGAACTGGAATCAAAGAAAGATATTATATAGAAGAAGAAAGCTTAGAAGAGCTTGCAAAAAATTCTGTAAAAGATGCTTTAAGTAAAACAAATGTTGATGTACAAGAAATAGGAATAATCGTATTTGCAACAACTTCGACTAAAAATCTTATGCCAGGTATTTCGTATAAAATACAAAAGGATTTAGATATAAAAAATTGCATGTGTTTAGATATTCTATGCGGTTGTAGTGGATATATAAATGCATTTGACATAGTTAGAAAATATATAGCACTTCGGAGAGACAAATTATGGCTTGGTAATTGGGGCAGATGTTTTGTCAGAATATACAAATGAAGAAGACGTAAACACTAAGATATTACTTGGAGATGGTGCTCGGTGCTACTTTAATTGGAAAAAGTGAAGAGGAAAAAATATATTTTAAAAATATAATAAGTGAAGGACAAAATGGCGAGATACTCACTTGTATGCAAGATGGAAAAATTTTTATGGATGGCAAAAAGGTATATAAATTTGGAACAACAAAGCCAGTTAAATGTGTAAAAAATTTACTAAAAGAAAGTAACCAGAGCATAGAAGATATAAAATATATAATTCCACATCAATCTAATTTAAAGATGATGAAAAGCATGTGTGAGAAGCTAGAAATTAGTGCAGATAAAATGTACATAAATATTGAAAAAGTTCGGTAACACATTTAATTCAAGCATACCTCTTGCATTAAATGAGGTAATAGATAAGGGGCTGATAAAAAGAGGAGATAAAATAATACTTTTGGGATATGGCGGAGGATTAAATTTAGGAGCAATATTATTAGAATATTAAGATATATAAAATGATGAGTTAATTATAGCTTAGAAAGGAAGTATAAAATGAAGACAGCTTTTTTATTCCCAGGTCAAGGTGCTCAATATGTTGGAATGGGTAAAGATTTATATGAAAAGTACGAAGAAGTAAGAAAAGTATACGAAAGCGTAAATGAGATTTTAAATATAGATGTAAAAAAAATATCATTTGAGGGACCAGAAGAAGAATTAAATCAAACAAAAAACACACAAATTGCAATACTTACAATGTCACTTGCAATACTTGAAGTTTTGAAAGCAAATGGGATAAATGCAGATATTTTAGCAGGCCTAAGTCTTGGAGAATATTCAGCCTTAATATATTCAAATGTTTTCTCTTTTGAAGATGGAATTAAAATTGTAAGAAAAAGAGGAGAATTAATGCAGGAAAATGTTCCAGAAGGAAATTGGAAAATGTCGGCAATAGTTGGACTTGAAGACGAAAAGGTAGAAGAAATATGTAAAAATGTAAAGTCAGGATTTGTAGTTCCTGCAAACTATAATTGTCCTGGGCAAGTTGCAATTTCGGGAGAGGCAGAGGCTGTACTTGAAGCAATGCAAATTTCAAAAGATAGCGGAGCAAAAAGAGCATTAGAACTAAAAACTAATGGGCCATTTCACACAGAAAAATTATCAGAAGCTGCAAGTAAACTAAAATTAGAACTTTCTAAAATAGAAGTAAACAATAATTTTACAAAAACTATAATAAAAAATATTGATGCTAAGGAATATAAAAAAGGTGATGATATAAAAGAAATTCTTTCAAAACATGTTATGAGTCCAGTTAAGTTCAAAATGACGATAGAGAAAATGCTTGAGCTTGGAGTAGACACATTTGTGGAAATAGGCCCACGGAAAAGTATTATCAGGGTTTGTAAAAAGAGTAAATAAAGATGTAAATATACTTAATATAACAGATTGTGAAAGCCTAGAACAGGTAGTTAATGTATTAAAAAAATAAGGAGTGATTGATTATGGAAGAAAGAAGAGTTGCATTTATAACGGGAGGAACAACAGGAATTGGGAGAGAGTGTTCACTAACACTTGCAAAAGAAGGTTTTGATATTGCAATTAATTGTATGAAAGAGCCAGAGGAATACACAGAGTTAAAGAGTGAAGTAGAAGCAAATGGAGTTAGATGCTTTTTTACAAAAGGAGATGTATCGAATTTTGACGATGCAGAAAGAATGGTAAATGAAGTAATAGGATATTATGGAAGAATTGATGTATTACTAAATAATGCAGGAATTACAAGAGATACACTTTTAATGAGAATGAAGAAAGAAGATTTTGAATCAGTAATAAATGTTAATTTAGTTGGAACATTTAATATGACAAAACATGTTGTTCCATATATGATGAAGAAAAGATATGGAAGAATTATAAGTATGGCATCAGTAGTAGGTGTTGGAGGAAATGCAGGTCAAGCAAATTATGCAGCATCAAAGGCAGGGATAATAGGATTTACTAAAAGCCTTGCAAAAGAGTTAGGTAGTAGAAATATTCTAGTAAATGCTATTGCACCTGGATACATAAAAACTGCGATGACAGATGTTTTACCAGATAAAGTAAAAGAAAGTATAAAAGAACAAATCCCTTTAAGAGAACTTGGAGAAGCAAAAGATGTAGCAAATTTAGTAAAATTCTTATCATCAGAAGATAGCTCATATATTACGGGGCAGGTGATACACGTTGACGGGGGTATGCTCATGTAAAATTTGAAAAAGAAACGTCGTCTTGCGTTGTTAGACTTCATTTGAAATCAAGTCAACGTGCAAGAGCACGCCTCGTTGATTTCAAATTCGTCTGCCTAGCAATACTCGTTTCTTTTTCAAATTTGCAATATCAATAATCATCATAATAATTCTTGATTGAATTAAGAAAACGTTGTCTTGCGTTGTTAGACTTCATTTGAAATATAGCGAAAAAGGAGAAGTAATTAAAATGGAAAGAAGAGTTGTAGTAACAGGCTTAGGAGCTGTAACTCCTATTGGAAATACTGTAAATGAATTTTGGGATGGTATAAAGGCTGGAAAGTGTGGAATTGATAAAATAACACTTTTTGATACAGAAAAATTTAAGGTAAAGCTTGCAGCAGAAGTTAAGAATTTTAATGTGGAAGAACATTTTGATAGAAAATCTGCAAAGAGATTAGATAGATTTTCTCATTTTGCGTTAGTTTCTGCAAGAGAGCTTATGAAAGATAGTATGCTTAACATAAATGAAACTGATATGAACAGGTTTGGAGTAGCTGTAAGTACAGGAATTGGTGGACTTCAAACAATAGAAGAAAATACAAGAATATTAAATGAAAAGGGACCAGACAGAGTTTCTCCAATGTTTATACCAATGGCAATAAGCAACATGGCAGCAGGAAATATCTCAATAGAAATTGGGGCAAAGGGAGAAAGCTTTGGAATGGTAACAGCTTGTGCTAGTGCAACACATACAATAGGAGAGTGTTATAGAATTATAAAACACGGATATCAAGATTTAATGATTGCAGGAGGAACAGAGGCAAGTATCACGCCAATGGGAATTGCAGGATTTACAAATATAAAAGCCTTATCTACAAGTCAAGATAAAACAAGAGCAAGTATACCATTTGATAAAGAAAGAGACGGATTTGTAATGGGAGAAGGAGCAGGTTTAATACTTCTTGAAGAGTATGAACACGCTAAAAAAAGAAAGGCAAAGATATATGCAGAGATTGTTGGATATGGAGCAACATCAGATGCATATCATATAACATCTCCAGCACCAGATGGAGAAGGTGGAGCAAGAGCAATGAAGAATGCAATGGAAGATGCAAAGATAAAACCAGAAGATTTAGATTATATAAATGCACATGGAACTTCAACACCTTTAAATGAAAAGTTTGAGACTATTGCAATAAAGAAGGCACTTGGAGAAGAAGCATCTAAGAAAATAATGGTAAGTTCAACAAAAGGAAATACAGGACATTTGCTTCGGAGGCGCAGGAGGAATTGAGGCTGTTGCAACTATAAAAGCAATTCAAGAGGGATTTGTACCACCAACAATAGGATATAAAGTTCCAGATGAAGATTGCGACCTTGATATTGTACCAAACAAGGGAAGAAAATATGATATAAAATATGCTATGTCAGATTCTTTAGGATTTGGTGGGCATAATAGTGCAATAATATTTAAAAAATTTGAAGAAAATTAAAAAAGGAGGAGATTAAGATATGGAATATTCAGAGTTAAAGAAAATAATTAAAGATATGGAAGAGTCTAAACTTGCAGAGGTTTCGATAGAATTTCCAGATGGAACAAAAATAAGTATGAAGAATAGAACTGAGCTTCCTGTAAATCAAATACCTATTCTTCCAAATATTCCTATGACAGTAGCACCAAATGTTAAACCTACTGTTGTTTCAGAAAAAAAAGAATTAATTAATGTAGAGCAAAATAATGAAAATCTAAAAGTTGTTAAATCTCCAATGGTTGGAACTTTTTATGAGAAAGCATCTCCAACTGCAAAAAAATATGTAGAAGTTGGTCAAAACGTAAAAAAAGGAGATATACTTTGCATTATAGAGGCAATGAAGCTTATGAATGAGATTGAATCAGAATATGATGGAGAAATAGCAGAAATACTTGTAAAAGATGGAGAAACAGTTGACTACGGAAAACCATTATTTAAGATAAGATAGGAGAAGAAAAATGTTAGATATAAAAGAAATAATGAAAATTATTCCACAAAGAGCACCATTTTTGATGATAGATAGAGTAGAAGAATGTGTACCTCGGAGAAATGGCAGTAGCATATAAAAATGTATGTATAAATGAATGGTATTTTGGTGGACATTTTCCAGGTGAACCAATAATGCCAGGTGTACTTATAACTGAGGCATTAGCACAGACAGGTGCTGTTGCAATACTTTCACTAGAAGAAAATAAGGGGAAGAATGCTCTATTTGGTGGAATTGATAAACTAAGATTTAAACAAAAGGTAGTTCCAGGAGATGTGTTAAAGTTAGAAGTTAGAATAATAAAGTCTAAGGGACCAATAGGAGTTGGAGAAGGAATTGCAACAGTTAATGGAAAGGTTGCAGCAAAAGGAGAACTAACCTTTGCATTAGTATAAATTTAAGGGAGTGAAAAAAATGTTAAACAAAGTTTTAATTGCAAATCGAGGAGAAATTGCAGTTAGAATAATTAGAGCGTGCAAAGAGATGAATATAAAAACTGTTGCAGTATATTCAACAGCTGATAGTAATTCAATGCATGTTAAACTTGCAGATGAAGCAGTGTGCATCGGAGAAAGTCCAGCAAATAAAAGTTACTTAAATATACAAGCAATCCTAGAAGCTGCAAATATAACAGGAGCAGATAGTATACATCCAGGATTTGGCTTTCTTGCTGAGAATGCTAAATTTGCAAAGATATGTGAAGAGTGTAATATAAAATTTATAGGACCATCATATGAAGTTATTAATTTGATGGGAAATAAGGCTAATAGTAAAGAATGTATGAAAAATGCAGGAGTGCCAGTTATACCAGGTTCTAATGGACCTATTAAAAATATAGTAGAAGCAATTGATGTTGCTAAAAAAATAAAATACCCTGTAATCTTAAAAGCATCAGCAGGCGGAGGCGGAAAGGGTATAAGAATTGTAAAAAAGGAAGAAGAACTTGAAAATGCCTATAATATAATAAAACAAGAAGCAAAAGCTGCATTTAATGATGATGAAATATATATGGAAAAATATATAGAAAATCCAAGACATGTAGAAATACAAATACTTGCAGATGAATATGATAATAGCATATATCTAGGCGAAAGAGATTGTTCGATACAAAGAAGAAATCAAAAAATATTAGAAGAAGGCCCATCAAATATACTTACAGATGATTTAAGGACAAAGATGGGAAAAGTAGCCTTAAAGGCAGTTAAAGCATCAAAATATACGAGTGCAGGTACAGTAGAATTTCTTGTAGATAAAAATAAAAACTTCTATTTTATGGAAATGAATACAAGAATACAGGTTGAACATCCAGTAACAGAGATGCTTACAGGAGTAGATATAGTAAAAGAGCAATTAAGAATTGCATCGGGAGAAAAGTTAAGGTTAAAGCAGTCAGACATAAAAGTAGATGGACATAGCATAGAATGTAGAATAAATGCGGAAAATCCAGACAAAAAGTTTAGACCTTGTCCTCGGAGTAATAAAAGGTCTTAATCTTCCTGGAGGCAATGGAGTTAGAGTAGATACAGCAATGTATTCAGGATATGTTATTCCACCTATGTACGACTCTATGATTGCAAAGATTATAGTTCATGGAGAAGATAGAGATGAAGCTATATCAAAGATGAGAAGAGCATTAGAAGAATGTGTTGTAGATGGAATAGATACAAATATAGACTTCCTTTTAAGAATTATTGAGAATAAAAGCTTTAAGAAAGGCGATTTTGATACATCCTTTATATCAAAAGAGTTTAATATGTAACCTAAAAATCAAAGTAATAATTTAGAAAGAAAGGTGTTTGAGTATTGGTTATAGATAAGATAAAGAAAAGAGAAGAAACAGAAGATAAAGAATATACAAAGCCAGATATTCCAGTTGGTAAATGGGTTAAATGTGATAGTTGCAAAGAAATTCTATATAAAGAATTTTTAAGAGAAAACTTTAGTGTATGCCCAAATTGTGGATATCATTTTAGATTATCTAGTAGAAGAAGAATTGCACAAATAATAGATGAAGGAACCTTTGAGGAATTTGATATTAATATTGATACAGTAAATCCATTAAAAATGGATTCATATGTAAAAAAAATAGAAGCCTTAAGAGAAAAAACAGGACTAGATGAAGCTGTAAAATGTGGAATGGGCAAGATTAATGGAGAGAAGGTTGTAATATGCGTAATGGACCGGAAACTTTTTAATTGGAAGTATGGGAAGCGTAGTTGGAGAAAAAATAACATATTCAATAGAAGAAGCAATAAAATTAAAACTTCCTGTTATAATATTTTCTGTTTCAGGTGGAGCAAGGATGCAAGAAGGCATAATCTCTCTAATGCAAATGGCAAAGACATCGTCAGCAGTTGCAAAACTTGATGAGGCAGGGCTTTTATACATATCAGTATTGACAGACCCGACTTATGGGGGAGTAACAGCATCATTTGCAAGCCTTGGAGATATAATTTTGGCAGAACCACATGCAATGATAGGATTTGCAGGCCCTAGAGTAATTAAGCAAACAATTAGGCAAGAATTACCAGAGGGATTTCAAACATCAGAATTTTTACTTGAACATGGATTTATTGATAAAATAGTTGAAAGAAAAGACATGAAAGAAACTATATATAGGTTACTTTTAATGCACAAATAGCAAGTTTGAAAAATAATCATCATCTTGCTTCGTTATTCTTCGGAAGAAAATCCTTAAGAGTACAAAAAGTACGATTCCGGTGTTTCTTCCTCGAATGCCTTGCAATATAATAATTCTTTTTCAAACTTGGATTGTTCAAAAAATTATAATAAATGAAAAATTTTATGAATAATAAATTGGAGGATGTGAAATATGACAGCAAAAACAAGTAGTGCGTGGGACAAAGTTAAGATGGTAAGAGCACCAGGAAGACCGACTGCGCTAGATTATATAGACAACATATTTGATGAATTTATTGAACTTCACGGAGATAGATATTTCTCAGACGATAAAGCAATAGTATGTGGACTTGCAAGATGTGATAATGTTAATTTTACAGTAGTTGCAGAGCAAAAGGGAAGAAACACAAAGGAGAATATCAAAAGAAATTTTGGAATGCCAAACCCTGAAAGTTATAGAAAGTCTTTAAGGTTTATGAAACAGGCAGAAAAATTTAATAGACCAATAGTGACGTTTATAGATACAAAAGGTGCATTTCCTGGTATTGGAGCAGAAGAAAGAGGTCAGGGAGAAGCTATTGCAAGAAATATTTTAGAAATGTCAAGATTAAGAGTACCTATTATTGTCATAGTAATAGGAGAAGGCTCAAGTGGAGGAGCTCTTGCAATAGGTGTTGGAGACAAGATATTAATGCTTGAAAATGCTATATATTCAATCCTTTCACCAGAAGGATATGCGAGTATTTTGTGGAAAGATGCATCGAGAGCAAAGGAAGCGGCAGAAGTTATGAGGTTAACAGCAGAAGATTTGCTAGAATTTAAAGTTATTGATGAAATAATAAAAGAGCCAAAAGGTGGAGCTCAAGAAGATGTAAAAAAAGTCTCAAATGCTATAAAAAAGAAAATCCTAGAAACATATTCAGAATTAAAAGATTTAGACAAAGAAGAACTTGTATTAAGAAGATATAATAAATTTAGAAATATAGGCGAATACGCAAATAAAATTTAGGAGGTAATTATGTTATTAAAAAACAAAAAAATATTAATAATGGGAATTAGAAATAAATGGAGCATTGCATGGGGAGCAGCAAAGATGGCAGCAGAAAATGGAGCAGAGCTAATTTTTACATTTATGGGAGAAGAAAACAGGGAGAAGATAGAAGAATTATTATCTGAGGTTCCATATAAAAAAGCATATGCTTGTGATGCATCAGATGATGAAGATATAGAAAAAGTATTTAAACAAATTAAAGAAGATTGTGGAAAAATAGATGGAATATTACATAGTATAGCACATGCTAATACAGAAGATTTAAGGAATGATTTTATCTATACATCCAAAGAAGGCTTTGCTCACGCAAACGATGTAAGTGCGTATTCATTCGTTGCAGTAGCAAGAGTTGCAAGAGAATTAGATTTATTAAACGAAAATGCAAGTTTAGTTTCACTTACATATTATGGTTCAACAAAGGTACTTGCTGGATATAATGTTATGGGAGTTGCAAAAGCTGCACTTGAATGTAGTGTAAGATATTTAGCAGATAATCTAGGCCCACAAGGCATAAGAGTAAATGCAATATCAGCAGGCCCAATAAAAACATTGTCTGCAAAAGGAATAAAAGACTTTAGCTCGATACTTGATGTAGTAGAAGAAAAAGCACCACTTAGAAGAAATGTAAATGCAGAAGAAGTTGGAAACGCAGTAGTATTTATGCTAAGCAATATGTCTAGTGCAATAACAGGACAAATATTATATGCAGATAGTGGATATAACATAATGGGAATATAAGAAAATTGCTTTGTAGAATTTTGCGCAAGTATTGATAAATTAATCTTGTTGTATACGGAAAAATCTTATATATAATCAAAATAAAAGCCAATTTTTCCCTATACAATAAAAATTTGTAATATTAAACAAAAAATAATATAAGAGCTATTATTTGCTTCATGGCTCTTTCTATTTTTCTTTCAGCATCCTTTTTAGCCATTTCTCTTCTTTTATCATAAAGCTTTTTACCTTTACCAATTCCAAGTTCTAGCTTAATACGATTCTTTTTAAAATATAAACTAACTGGAACTAAAGAATAACCTTTTTGCTGTACCATACCAACTAATCTATTTATTTCGCGCTTATTTAATAAAAGTTTTCTTGTTCTTAAAGGATCTTTATTTTGAATATTGCCATGTTCATAAGGAGAGATATGTATACCATAAACAAATACCTCTCCATTTTTAATAACAGCATAACTATCTTTTAAATTAACTTTTCCATTCCTTATTGATTTAATTTCAGTACCAGTTAAGACAATTCCGTGCTTCCATTGTGTCGATAATTTCGTAATTATGTCTTGCAACTGGATTATTAAAACTTGCATTTGACATAAACTTAAGCTTCTCCTCTCAACACAATTATTATATCACTTTAAGAAAAAGAAAAAAAGATGTTTTATTAAAATAAAGCACCTTTTTGTTACGAGATAATGGGTTGTTTCAATAGAATAGCTGAAATGATTTATTTTTAGAGCTTTGGTGTCGCAGTCTACAAAATAAAGATATATATGTAGACTGCTCCATTCGCCCTACGCTTCGCTTCGGTTGGTCGCTTACGCAGCTCTTTCAAATAAATCATTTCAGCTATTCTTTAATATAAAAGTATTATATTGTAATACATTTTTGTTACAAATAAAAGTAGTTCTAAACCTATTTGTACGTAATATATTTAATTTACGAAGTGACGCGTAGCATGGGAGCGACTTAGAGGATGTTGGAGCAAAGCTCCATACATTCCTCTTAGGAGACGACCAACAAGGAACGAGTCAAATTAAATATATTACGTACAAAGATAGTTAGAAACTTTTAAAATCACTTATTGATTATCTGTATCATTTGTCTGTGTTCCATAATACCATACAAGAGCAACAATTAATACAGCTGCAATTGCAAGAACTACCCAAACAATAGTAGTATTTGTTGTATTAGCTGTATTAGAAACGCTACCAGTTCTAGTTGCAGTATATCCATCATCTTGAGTTGTAGCATCTCCTCCAATTATAGTACCTTCGTTGTTAGCGTCTGTCATTTCATTTTCATCATTATTTCCTTCTTCATTGTTTTCAGTATTCATGTCATTTTCTAAAGAATTTGTACCCTCTCTTGCATCATTTCCCATATCATTCATTGTATTTGATGCAGCATTTTCAGCATTACCTGTTGCATTTCTAACATCACTAACTACATTTTGAATGCCATTACCAATATCTCTTAATGTGTTTTCAGCACCTTCCATCATATTTGATGCAAATACTAAACTAGATGTAAAAACTATAAGACAGAATATAGATAGTATGACTAAAGATTTTTTTAGCATTTTAAATCCTCCTTATTTATATTAATTATTTTAAGAAAAGTTTGTATAAACAATATATAGTTTGTATACAATTTACAAAAATATACATAAAAAAAAGCACTAAATTGGAAAAATTTTCAATTTAGTACTTAATATATTTAAAATTAAAAATATTTTAATGCATACGTATCAAAATAGCTATTGCAAATAATACTAATAAAATGCCTATAACGATAAGAATAATATTTAATATATTTGATAAACTCAAATTTGTTGAGCTTAAAGCAGCAGTTGAACCTACTGAAGGAGCAATAACTGTATCTTCATCAGTGTCTGTATTTGATGTAGTATTACGATTAGCAGTATTTGAACTTCCATATACTGTATCATCACTTTCGGATGTATTTGTATTAGTATTAGTTAAATTCAAATTAACTCCTGAAGCAAATACAAAATTGCTAACAAATAATGTAACTAAAGCTAAAATGATAGAAAAAATTAAAACTTTTCTCATATGTTAAAAACCTCCATTTATTATCTATATTTTATAAAAAATATATACATACAATTATAAAAATATTTTATAGTATTTTATTACTAATGTCAATGAATTAAAAGAAAAATATTCAAAAAACCCTTGACAAAAACAAAAAAATAGTGTAAAGTAAAATAGCGTTACACTTAAAACTAAATATAATGCAAGAAAAGGATAAGAAAATTATGGAAAAAAATGTTGAGATTGGGATGCTCTTAGATATATATGGAGAACTATTAACAGAAAAACAACAGAACATACTTGATTTATACTATAATAATAACTTATCACTTGCAGAAATAGCAGATGAAGTTCATATAACGAGGCAAGCTGTAAGAGATAGTATTGTGAAAGGAGAGAAGAAACTTTTTCGGATTAGAAGAAAAACTAGAAATTATGAAAAAGGAACAAAAACAGGAAAAACAAATACAAAAGATATTATCTGAAATATCAGCTATACAAACAAAATACACTGATGAACAAATAGAAAATATTCTTAAAAATGTCATTCAAGAATTGAAATGTTTAGTTTAAGAATAAGTTTAAGGAGGCATATATGGCTTTTGAAGGTTTATCAACAAGATTACAGGGAATAACCAGAAAGCTTAGAGGTAAAGCAAGAATAACTGAAAGCGATTTAAAAGAAATTTTAAGAGAAGTAAAACTTGCATTACTAGAAGCAGATGTAAACTATAAAATAGTAAAAGAATTTATTGCAGAAATAGAACAAAAGGCATTAGGTCAAAATGTACTTACATCACTTACTCCAGGCCAACAGGTTATAAAAATTGTAAAAGATGAGCTTGTAGAATTACTTCGGAGGAGTAGAAAGTCGTATAAACTTTACACCAAATCCACCAAGTATAATAATGCTAGTTCGGACTTCAAGGATCTGGTAAAACAACAACAGCAGGAAAACTTGCAAATTTATTAAGAAAGCAAGGAAAAAAGCCACTTCTTGTTGCATGTGACGTATATAGACCAGCAGCTATTAAACAATTACAAGTTGTTGGAGGATCATTAAATATACCAGTTTTTGCAAATGAAGAATCAAAAGATGTTGTACATATTGCAAAACAAGCAGTAAATGTTGCAATATCTAAGTTAAATGATGTAATAATCTTAGATACAGCAGGAAGACTTCACATTGATGAAGAACTTATGCAAGAATTACAAAATATTAAATCAAGTGTAAAACCACATGAAATATTACTTGTAGTAGATAGTATGACAGGCCAGGATGCAGTAAACGTTGCAACAAGTTTTAACGAAAAACTTGGAATAGATGGAGTTATTTTAACAAAGCTAGATGGTGATACTCGTGGTGGAGCTGCACTTTCAGTTAAAAAGGTTACTGGTAGACCAATAAAATTTGCAGCAACTGGAGAAAAATTAAGCGATATAGAAGTATTTCATCCAGATAGAATGGCAACAAGAATTTTAGGAATGGGTGATGTACTATCAATAATTGAAAAAGCAGAAGAAGCCTTTGATGAACAAGAAGCAGTAGAACTTGAAAAAAAGTTAAGAAAGCAAGAATTTGATTTAGATGATTATTTATCACAATTAAGACAAATAAAAAAGATGGGTTCATTTTCTTCTATACTTAAAATGATACCAGGAATGAATAAACTTGGAGATATAAAAGTAGATGATAATGAATTCGTTAGAATAGAAGCTATAATTTGTTCTATGACCAAAAAAGAAAGAAGAAATCCAAAGATACTTAATGGAAGTAGAAGACAAAGAATAGCGAAAGGTTCAGGCACAACAGTACAAGATGTAAATAAATTCATGAAGTCTTATGAAATGACACAAAAAATGATGAAGCAGATGAATAATAAAAAAGGCGGAATGAAAAATGCATTAAAGGGCTTAAACATGAATGATTTAAAGAACCTTAAGATTTAAGTTTTTAAATTTAAAAATATAAATTTAATTTGTGGGAGGTGAACATATAAAATGGTAAAAATAAGATTACAAAGAGAAGGAAAGAAAAAAGCTCCTTTTTATCACATTGTAGTAGCAGATTCAAGATCTCCAAGAGATGGTAAAATAATAGAGCAAATAGGAACATATGACCCAATGAAAGAGCCAGCTGTAATTTCTTTAGATAAAGAAAAATGTGAAGCTTGGATAAAAAATGGTGCTAAACCAACAGATTCTGTAAAAGCTTTAATAGAAAAAGCTTAAGACTAGGAGGAAAATAGCAATGAAAGAAGTTTTACAAACAATTATCGAAAGTCTAGTAGAAGACAAGAGTAAAATACAAATTAACCAAATTGATGGTGAAAAGAATATTGTATTTGAAGTAAAAGTTGCAGAAAGTGATATGGGCAGAGTAATTGGAAAAGAAGGAAGAATTGCAAAAGCAATAAGAACAATCTTTAAAGCAGTAGCAACTAAGGAACATAAGAAAGTTACAGTTGAATTTATAGATTAATAAGGAGCAAAAAAATGCCAAACTTATTAGAGATAGGTCAAATAGTAAACTCATACGGGATAAAAGGAGAATTCAAGGTAGTTCCATTTACTGATGATATAACCAGATTTAGTAAATTAAAGACAATATACATTGAAAAAAATAAAAAGCTTGAAAAAATGGAAATAGAGGAAGTCAGGTATCATAAGAATTTAGTTTTATTAAAACTAAAAGGAATAGATGATATAAATGATACTCTTAAATACAAAAACTGTTATATTAAGATTGACAGAGTTGATGCTGTTGAGTTACCAAAAAATAGTTATTTTATAGTAGACTTAATAGATATGGAAGTATATACAGATAAAAATGAATTTCTTGGAAAAATAGTTGATGTATTTCCAACAGGCAGTAATGATGTGTATGTTGTAAAAGATGATATTGGAAAGCAAGTTTTGTTACCTGCAATAGAAGAAGTTATAAAAAATGTTGATGTAGCAAATAAAAAAATGGTTGTACATTTAATAGAAGGTTTAGGAGAAGATTAATGAAGTTTAGTGTTTTAACACTTTTTCCAGAAATGTTTGAAATAATAAAAACAAGTATAATTGGAAGAGCGATAGAAAAAGAACTTATAAATATTGAATTAGTCAACATAAGAGATTTTTCGAAAAACAAACATAAAAAAGTAGATGACACACCTTATGGTGGAGGGGCTGGTATGGTTATGATGCCAGATGTTGTATATGATGCATATAATTCAGTCAAAACTGACAATTCAAAAGTCGTATACTTATCTCCTCAAGGGAAAACACTTAATCAAGAAAAAGTAAAGCTTCTAAGCAATGAAGAACATATCATTTTACTATGCGGACATTATGAGGGGATTGACCAAAGAGTTTTAGATGAGATTGTAGATGAAGAAATATCCATAGGAGACTATGTTTTAACAGGTGGAGAAATACCTGCAATGGTACTTATAGATTCAGTATCAAGGTATGTAGAAGGGGTATTAAATAAAGAATCAAGGAAAGAAGAAAGCTTTGCAAATGATGATTTATTAGAATATCCACAATACACAAGACCAGAGGAATTTCATGGAGTTAAAGTTCCAGAAGTTTTGCTTAGTCGGCCACCACGAAAATATAGAGAGGTGGAGAAAAGAAAGGTCTTTAGAAATAACAAAATTAAAAAGACCTGATTTATTAAAATAAGGAAGGAGAAAGAATAATGGACATAATTAAGTCTATAGAGCATGAACAATTAAAAGAGAAAGTTCCAGTATTAGATGTAGGAAATACAGTAAGAGTTCATGCAAAAATAAAAGAAGGAAACCGTGAGAGAATTCAGGTATTCGAAGGTATTATTATTAAAAAACAAGGTGGAGGATTAAATGAAACATTTACAGTAAGAAAGATTTCTTATGGAGTAGGTGTTGAAAAAACATTTTTATTACATTCTCCAATGGTAGAAAAGGTAGAAGTAGTAAGAGTTGGTAAAGCAAGAAGAGCAAAACTATACTACTTAAGAGACAGATTAGGAAAATCTGCTAGAACGAAAGAAAAAGTAGGAGCTAGAATTGAGACTAGAGAAATGACTATAAAAGAATCTTTAGTAGAAGAAGCTCCAGTAGAAGAAGTAGCTGATGCACCAGTAGAAAGTGCTCCAGAAGAAGCACCAGCAGTTGAAACAGAAAAACCAGTTGTAGAGGAAGCTGTTGATACTGTTACAGAAAAGCCTAATGATGAAGTAAAAGAATAATATAATAATATTGAGATCCAATAATGGGTCTCTTTTTTATTTTAATATATAGAAGAAAGCCATAATATTTATTTAAAAGAGTTGCGTAAGCGACCAACCGGAGCGAAGCGTAGGGCGAATGGAGCAATCTACATTAATATTTTAATTGTAGATTGCGACACCAAAACTCTTGAAAAATAAATATTATGGCTTTCTTCTGTTATTAAATTACTAGATAATGGTTTTAGTCAAAAAAGTTTTTATCTACGTTTGGAAGTAATATATTTAATTTGACTCGTTCCTTGTTGGTCGTCTCCTAAGAGGAATGTATGGAACTTCGTTCCAACATCCTCTAAGTCGCTCCCATGCTACGCGTCACTTCGTAAATTAAATATATTACTTCCAAACGTGTTAAAACAGCTTTTATAATAAACTATTATCTAGTAATACTCTTAAGAAAACTTTAATAAACTCTCTATTTTTTCTTAATAAATTTTTTGGTATAATATAATTGCAATAATATAATAAAGGGGAAATTAAGAATGTACAATATTTTAGTTTGTGATGATGATAAAGAAATAGTAAAAGCAATAGAAATATATTTGTTAAAAGAAAATTATAATGTACTAAAAGCATATAATGGCGAAGAATGTTTAAAGATATTGAGAGAGAATACTATACACCTTATAATATTAGATATAATGATGCCAAAAAAAGATGGTATAGAAACAATAGAAGAGATAAGAAAGGACAAGACTATTCCAGTAATAATGCTTTCTGCAAAATCAGAAGATGAAGACAAAATAAATGGACTTAATTTAGGTGCAGATGATTATGTGACAAAACCTTTTAACCCACTTGAATTAATTGCGAGAGTTAATTCAGGAATCAGAAGATATACAAAACTTGGAAATATGCCAAATGAGGAAGATAAAAATATATACAGGTCAGGAGAGCTTATAATAGATGACAATTTAAAACAAATAACAGTTGATGGTAAAGAAGTAAAACTTACTCCAACCGAATATAACATATTAAAATTTTTAACGAAGAATAAAGGAATTGTTTATTCGATAGAGCAAATTTATAAAAATGTATGGGAAGACGAAGCTTATGGAGCAGAAAATATAATAGCTGTACATATAAGACACATAAGAGAAAAGATAGAGATAAATCCAAAAGAGCCAAAATATCTTAAAGTAATTTGGGGTATTGGGTATAAGATAGAGAAGATTTAAAGCTTTGGGAGGTTAGAGTAATATGAGGAATAATAAATTGCTTAGGACCATAAGTTATGTTTTAATTCCTATACTTGCTGCAATAATAATTGTAGCTTGTTTATATAGTGTGGCAGGAAATAATAGAAATTATAAAGGACAAAGATTTGAGAATCAATATATGAATATGCTACAAGATATATCAGGAAAACTTATATATATGGATGACCAAAACTCACCTAATTATACTGATAATGAAACAAAAATATGGCGATTAGACAATTCATATAGTTACATAAATATTAATACAAATTATTATTTAATAATATACAAAAATAAGGCTATAACAAATATTCCGAGTTATAGAGTTCCGTCAATGAAAATAGAAGAACTTAAAAAATTTATACAGGATACTGATGGAAATAAGTTCAATATAATAAATGGAAAAATAAATTCTGATGAGATAGATATTAATTTAGACGACTATGCAAATGGATTTAGATTTTCTTACTATCATACAGAACATACAAGAAGCGATGAAAATAATATAGAGATAACTGAAAAAGTAAATGAGCAAAGCAGTATTGAGCAATTTGAAATTTATTCTACTTATCAAAGAACAGGTTACGTAGATAATTATGAATATTTTGTAAATATGCTATTAGATATAGTTTCACCTTATGAAGATATAATGTATATATTGGTTCCAATAGCTGGTGCTTTAATAATAATACTTGTAATCTATTTAATTATGTCTATTGGACACACAAAGGGAAAAAACAATATAGATACAAATGATTTAGACAAAATACCACTTGAAATATTGCTTATTGTAGGAATTAGTGCTATATTTATATTATTGATTATAATTAGGGACATTTCTAGTAGCAGTAATTATTCTAAAATGTATATAAGTGCAATCATAACAGAATATTTTGTTATTTATATTATAGAAGCAATAATTTTTACAACTTTAATAAAAAGAATAAAGGCTAATACTCTTGTTCAAACTACATTAATAGGAAAAGTCGCAAATGCAATCCAAAAATTTATGGATAAAGGAAATAATGTGTTAAATTCATTTGTGTCTTCTATGAAATATACAAAAAAGCTTACATTTTATACCGTAATATATTTAATTATTATGCTAATTGTATATGCAATATTTATTGATGAACCTGCATTTGGAGTGATTGCAGATACATGTATAACAATGTATGTATTTTATTTAATTATAAAAAGAGCAAATTGTTTTGAAAGAATAGAAAAACAATTAAAAAATATTTATGAAGGAAATACAGAAGAAAAGCTTGATGTAGAAAGTTTTACAAGTGAATTTAAAAATACTGCAAATTATATTAATGATATATCTAATGGATTTGAGAATGCTGTTGAAGAGGGGATAAAGAGTGAGAGGTTAAAGACTGAACTTATAACTAATGTATCTCACGATATAAAAACGCCTCTAACTTCAATAATAAATTATGTTGATTTAATTAAACAAGAAAATATAGATAATGAAAAAGTAAAAGAATATATTGAAATTTTGGAAGGAAAGTCACATAGATTAAAAAGATTAACAGAAGATTTGGTTGAAGCATCTAAGGCTTCATCTGGAAATGTTAAGTTAAACCTAGAAAAGATAAATGTTATAGAATTAATAAATCAAACAACAGGGGAATTTGAAGACAAATTTAAACAAAGAAATTTGGAGGTAATAATAAAAGCATCAGAAGAAGAAATTAACATAGAAGCTGATAGTAGGTATATGTATAGAGTAATCGAAAATCTATTTAGCAATATATCTAAATATGCTGCAAGTAATACAAGAATATATATAGATGTTATAACTGATGAAAAAACAGTAAAAATTTGGATAAAAAATATTTCAGCACAAAAGCTTAATATAAGTACAGATGAGCTTATGCAAAGATTTGTAAGGGGAGATAAATCAAGAACAACTGAGGGAAGCGGACTTGGACTTTCGATTTCAAAAAGTCTAACAGAGCTTCAAAATGGAAAATTCGAGATACAAATAGATGGAGATTTATTTAAGGTTGAATTAGAATTTGAAAGAATTTAGACCCTTTTGAGCTGGATTTGTGCTTTAGAAGGGAATGAAATTAAGTATGAAAGTTACTACTAAATTAGCGATGAAATACTTAAGTAAAAATAAAAGGAGAAGTATAGCAAGCATAACTCGGAGTTATGCTTGCTAGTATACTTATAGTTTCTGTACTTATAATTCTATCAAGCTATCAAAATTATGAAATAAAAATTACAAGAAATGAAAGAGATTATGATGCTGAGTTTAAAAATATAAGATATTCAAGCATAGAGGAAATAAAAAAGAATCAGAATATAAAAGAAATATCTGTAACATATAATATTGGAACATCAGAAGAAGACTTTTATAAAAGACCTGATGAAGAGCAAACTAGAGTAACAGAGCGAATAAATATAATGGCTTATGATGAAAACTCAATAAAAAACGATAAAATTACATTATTAGAAGGAAGATTTGCCGAAAACCAATCAGAGATAGTTATAAGTAAAGGAATAAGAGTTGAACCTTATATAGGCAAAAAAATAGATATTACTATAAATGGAAAAACAAATACTTATGAAGTAGTTGGAATTGCACAAAGCTTGCCAAATACCAAAGGAGATTTATCAATGCAATTTATAACAGGCGCAATTACTTGCTTTGACGAAAATAAACTTGACGAAAGTAGCCCTGTAAATGTAGCAATCATTACCAAAAAAATAAATAAAATTTATGATACGACAAATGAATTAGTAGATAAACTAAAACTTTATGAAACACAAGAAGAGAAAGAAGCAAATTTAGTATATAATATAAATCTTTTACGATATTCATTAGTTAAGTTACAAAATTACGAAGAGCCAATAATTAAATATTCAAAAGATGTAGGAGCAGAAGAATTTGGGGGAGATTTAACAAAAATTGTGGCAGGTACTTTTGCTGTAATTGCTGTTACCTCTACAATTGTAATTTATACATCATTTAAAATTACATATTCAACTAGAATAAAAGAACTCGGAATGCTTACCTCTATTGGAATGAACAAGAAGCAAAGAAGAAAAATGCTATTTAAAGAAGCACTAATTATAGGGACAATAGGGATAGTATTAGGAATTGTAATAGGAATAATTATTTCTCTATGCATTACTCAAGTTTTAGATATTATAGCTAAAAATATTGGTGAAAATACAATGGGAGAAAAAATTTTAATAAATTCTAATATTAAGTTTAGCCTTGTTATTCCTTTTAAAGCAATAGCAATTACAACAATTTTAACATATATAATTACAATAATTTCTAGCTTGTTCCCAATGAGAAAATTAAATAAGGTATCTCCAATAGAAGCAATTAGAAGTACAAGAAATGATGATATAAACAAAAAGAGAATGAAGGTATCAAAGATTATAAGCAAAATATTTAAGCAAGAGGGAGAACTTGCATATAAGAATATTAGACGAGATAAAGCTAAATATAAAACAATAGTTGTGTCAATTATGAGTAGCATTGTATTATTTTTAGCAGTAAAAGATTTGTATATAGAAAATATAGACTTATCAACAGACAATGTAGAATATAATATAAGTTTAAGTAATTATGAGGAAGCTGATGAAGAAGCAAATTTAGTAATTGAAAAGGCAAAAGAAAGAGGATTAGTAAATAATTATATAGTTACAAAAACATTTAGCTCAAACTCTATGCAAATAGTATTACCTCAAGATAAAATAACAGAGCAGGGAAGAGAATTAGGAAATATCACATATAATATAGGAAAGCTGGGTGAAGATACGCTAGCGAATACTATTGTTATGGTAGCGGAAGGAAAAGATTTTGATGAAATTTTAAATAGATTTGGAATAGAAAAGCTTGGAATAGATGAATGTATAATAAATGATACACAGTATACTGAAACAGGAAAAAGCATTAAAATGATAGATTATGAAGCAGGAGATGAAATAATAATAAAAGAATTTGAAAGTGTTCCAAGCATAAAATATAATGATGAACCTGAAGAAGAAATAGATGAGGAAGCATTAAAGCAAGAACAGGAATTTTTAAATGAGATATTTAAACAAATGGGTGCAACTAATATTGAAACAGCAGAAAAAGAGAAAGAAGAAAATGCTCCAAAAGAACACAAACTAAGAGTTGTGGGAGTGGTAAGTGATATTGACAAAGAATCTAAATTATCGATTTTGGGTGCTACATCTGTTATACTAATAAGTGAAGAAACTGCAAAGAAATGGGGAGTAGTAACTAATAATGAAGAAGACAAAGCAGGAGCACTTACAATGTATAAAGTCTTGACTGTATATACAGATAATCCAAAAGAATTAGAAGCAGTAATCAACGAGATAAGAGAAAATGCAATAGCAAAAGGAGAAAAAGCAGGAGCTAATTTATATGAAGATGGCTTTTATAATTTTGTTCATAAACAGTCATACTTAGGACTTATTAATAATATATTAATATATTCATTCTTAAGCTTAATTGCACTTTTAAGTGCTGTAAATATATTTACAACAATATCTTCAAGCATAATTTTAAGAAAAAAAGATTTTGCAGAATTAAGATCACTTGGAATGAGTGATAAACAAATAAATAAAATGCTTTTATTGGAAGGGCTTTTTTATGGCCTTGATGCTGTAATTTATGGATTACTTGCAGGCACAGCTGTACTTTATGTGATTTATGTATTAGTACATGGTGGAGGCGATTATGACACATTCCCATTTACTTTACCTTATATGGATTTTACAATATGCATTGTTGTAACGTATCTTGTAATTTTTGCATCAATATGGCATACAAAAAAGAAAATACAGGGACAAAATATTGTAGAAGAAATAAGAAATGAGAATATATAATACTTCCCAAACTCTTGTTTTTTAACAAGAGGTGTTGTATAATATACCCTATGGGGGAAAATATAAATGAATGACAAAATAGTTATAAAAGGTGCGAAAGAACATAATTTAAAGAATATAAATATAGAAATACCAAGAGACAAATTAGTTGTAATAACGGGACTTTCAGGCTCAGGCAAATCATCTTTAGCATTTGACACATTGTATGCCGAAGGACAAAGAAGATATGTAGAAAGTCTTTCATCTTATGCAAGACAATTCTTAGGAATAATGGAAAAGCCAAATGTAGAGTCAATAGATGGACTTTCTCCAGCAATATCAATAGACCAAAAGACAACGTCAAAAAACCCACGTTCAACAGTTGGAACAGTTACAGAAATATATGATTATATCCGTTTACTTTATGCAAGGATAGGAACAGCATATTGTCCAAATTGTGGTAAAAAAATAGAGAAGCAAACTTTAGACCAAATAGTCGATAATATTTTAGGATTAGAAGAAGGAGCTAAAATCCAAGTATTAGCTCCTATAATTCGTGGAAGAAAAGGAGAGTTTGTAAAGCAATTAGAAGGCTATCAAAAAGAAGGCTTTGTACGTGCAAGAGTTGATGGAGAAACAGTAGAGCTTACAGATGAATTAAATATAGACAAGAAAAAGAAACACAATATTGAGCTCGTTGTAGATAGATTAGTAATTAAGGAGGGCATAAGAAATAGACTTGCTGAATCAGTTGAAGTTGCTTTAAAACATGCAAATGATTTAGTTGTAATAGATGTAAATGGAAAAGAAGAAAAACTATATAGCTCTAATTATGCCTGCCCTGATTGTGGGATAAGTTTAGGTGAGCTTTCGCCAAGAATGTTCTCATTTAATAACCCATTTGGAGCTTGCCCAACGTGTACAGGAATAGGCTTTTTAATGAGAATGGATGAAGACTTAATAATACCAGATAAAGATAAGACACTATATGACGGCGTAAAAGCATTTGGTGCAAGTACAATGAAAAAGGGCGAAACAATGGCAAAGATGTACTTTGAAAGTATAGCAAGACATTATGGTGTTGATATAAAAAAGCCTATAAAAAAGCTTCCAAGAGAATTCCTAGATAAAATATTATATGGAACAGGAACAGAAAGTATAGATTTCGAGTATGAATCTTACGCAGGAATTAGAAAATTTAGAACACCATTTGAAGGTGTTATTCCTACTTTGGAAAGAAGGCATAACGAAACAAAATCACAAGGGATGCGTGATTTTTATGAAATGTATATGAGTGAGAGCGATTGCCCAACTTGTAATGGAGCAAGGCTAAAAAAAGAAAGTTTATCAGTAAAGATAGCTGATAAAAATATAAAAGAACTTACAGATATGCCAATAGTTGCAATTAAAGAATTTTTAAGTTCTCTCGAATTATCAGCAAAAGATAGAATGATAGCAGACCAGATTTTTAAAGAACTAGATAAAAGATTGCAATTTTTGATAGATGTAGGACTAGATTATTTAACATTATCTAGACCTGCAGGAACGCTATCAGGAGGAGAAGCACAAAGAATAAGACTTGCAACACAAATTGGCTCAAGTCTAACAGGAGTGCTATATATACTAGATGAACCAAGTATAGGGTTACATCAAAGAGACAATGATAAATTAATTGCAACATTAAAAAAATTAAGAGATTTAGGAAATACTGTTTTAGTTGTAGAACATGATGAAGATACAATGTATGCAGCAGACCAGCTTATAGATATAGGTCCAGGTCCCGGAGTACATGGCGGAAATGTAATAGCACAAGGAACAGCAGAAGAGGTTAAACTTGTAGAAAATTCTATAACAGGTCAGTATTTAAGTGGAAGAAAGAAAATACAAGTTCCTAAAAAAAGAAGAAAGTCTAATGGTAAATCATTAGAAATAATAGGAGCATCAGAAAATAATTTAAAGAATATTAATGTAAAGATTCCATTAGGTGTATTTACCTGTGTTACAGGTGTTTCTGGTTCTGGAAAGTCAACGCTTGTAAATGAAGTATTATATAAAGCTGTTGCAAAAAAGATAAATAAATCAAATGAAAAACCAGGAAAATGCAAAGAAATAAAAGGAATAGAAAATATTGATAAAATAATAAACATAGACCAATCGCCTATTGGAAGGACACCACGTTCAAATCCTGCAACATATATAGGTGTATTTGATATGATACGTGACCTTTTTGCAACAACAAATGAAGCAAAAATGCGTGGGTATCAAAAGGGAAGATTTAGCTTTAATGTTCCAGGTGGAAGATGTGAGGCATGTCAAGGAGATGGTGTTTTAAAAATAGAAATGCATTTCTTGCCTGATATATATGTACCTTGTGAGGTTTGCAAAGGAAAAAGATATAATCAAGAGACATTGGAGGTAAAATATAAAGGAAAGACAATAGCAGATGTATTAGATATGACTGTTGAAGAAGCATTGGACTTTTTTGCAAATGTTCCAAGAATAAAACACAAAATACAAACACTTGCAGATGTTGGACTTCGGTTATATTAAACTAGGCCAACCTTCAACAACACTATCAGGAGGAGAGGCACAAAGGGTTAAACTCCGGAGCTGAATTATCTAAAAAAGCAACTGGAAAAACTTTATATATCTTAGATGAACCAACAACAGGACTTCATATTGCAGATGTTCATAAATTAGTTGATATTTTACAGAGATTAGTTGACACAGGAAATAGTATTATTGTTATAGAGCATAATTTAGATTTGATAAAAACTTGTGATTATATTATAGATTTAGGTCCAGAAGGTGGAGATAAAGGAGGAACTGTTGTACAAGTTGGAACTCCAGAACAAGTTGTAAAAAATGAAAAAAGCTATACTGGTAAGTTTTTGAAGAAGTATTTAGAATAGTTGTGTAACAAAAATGTAATAAACTCCATCCTCCTCTCATAAACTTACCTTAGAGGTGTTAAGCAATGCAAGATATTCTAAAGAATACACTATTAGGACTCTTTTTTGGAACTTTTGGTACTACGCTTGGTGGATTAATTGGGGTAAAATTTAACAATACATCAAATAAGGTACTTAGTTTTATTTTATCTTTTGCTTCGGGATTAATGATGGCAGTTGTATGCTTTGATTTAATCCCAGAAGCCCTTGGAATATCTGAATTTAATAATGTAATAACAGGGATACTTTTGCGGAATAGCAGTTATGGTAACGTGTGACGTTGTTGTTCAAAATAAAATTAATAGAAGAAAAAACAGTATAGGAAAGAATAGTTTATTAAAAACGGGAATTGCAGTACGGCATTGGTCTTGCACTTCATAACTTTCCAGAAGGATTAAGTATACGGTGCAGGATTTGAAGCATCATTAAAACTTCGGTTACTCACTTGCGATAGCTATTGCAATTCATGACATACCAGAGGGAATATCTATGGCTGTACCAATGAAAAATGGGGGAATAGGCACAGCAAAGGTTATAGTTTATGTAGTTTTATCAGGAATAACAACAGGGATAGGTGCATTTTTTGGAAGTCTTGTTGGCATGGTATCAAGTGAAGTTATTGCTTTATGCTTATCATTTGCAGCGGGTGCTATGCTATATATTGTAACAGGTGAGCTAATTCCAGAAGCAAATGGCTTATATAAAGGAAGAATGTCTGCTATTGCAAACATTCTTGGGTTTATATTAGGTATTATTGCTGTAAGAATCTGAAGATTAGTGATTATAAAAATCATGAGTTGGTATATGCTCGTCATTTTCTTCTTCATATTCCTTAGATGCATTTTTGTCCTTTGCATATAAATCAGCTTCTAAAGAATATATTGTCATTTTTATAATTTCATTAGTGCTTCTTCCTTTATTAGCTTTTGCTATTTGTTCGTATCTTATAGCAACAGTTTCGTCGTCAAAATTGTCACGTATCATCTTGCCTTTATCTTTATCCGTCATAATTAATTCTACAACAGCATCTTCATGAGAATGACCAGTATCTTTTCTTCCATCAGCTTCATCTAAAGATATATCTGTACAACCATGTTCTTCATGGCTGTGTATTTCATCTATATTTTCAGAGATGTTATCCATTCCTTTATTTTGATTAAATTCATCACGAACTTTATATGTTGTATAATAAGAACGTTCTGTTTCTAGTGATTGAGAAAATACTTCTTTATTAGATGTTCTATCTTTAATACCATATGATACTTCTATATATCCCATTGAACCATATCTAAATGAAAGCATAGCATTTTCTACGATAGGAGATTTAATCGAATAAGAAGACTGAACATTTAGTTTATTAACTTCTGAGCCATCTCTATTTGTTTCGTAGAAAGTTTTATCAGAAGATGTACCACCTTCTTGAACAAGATTTTCAGGAGTATGAAGCGAACCATCTGGATATTTAATTATAGCAGAAAATCTTGTTGAGTTTTTGTTATTTGCAATAGAGTCTGAAAAAACGGAAATTAAAGTTGAACCAGCAGGAACTCCTAAAACTTCACCAAGAGAATGTCTATCATCAATCTTTTGGTTTAAATTAATTTCTTGTTTAGAAGGAACGTTTTGTAATGCTTCTTCATTTCTAGAATTAATTTCTTCGGGAGTACTTTCTTCTTCTTTTTCATCATCATCTAAAGTAAGTTTTTCTGAATTTTCTTCTAAATCATTTACTTTTTGGTCTAAGTCTACGTCTGACATTTCTATAATTTCATTTTTAGAAATTCCAAGTTTTTTTGAAATTGTATCTAATTTTTCATCAAATTCATTTAAAGATATATTAGGACCTTTAGAAAGTTCTTCGATTTGTGCTAGGAAGCTTAAATCATCTTGGGCATAGTCAGGAGAAGGGTATATTTTACCATTTCTATCGCTTCCACCAATGAAATTTTTATTATCGTCATAGAATTTTTGAATAATTGTTCCATCAGGCATTTCATCAATCATCATGAAAATATCTGTTGTAATTTTAACTGAACCTGTTTTACTTTCTTCATCAGATGTTATACTTCCAATGAAGTTAATATCTTTAGTAAAATCTGTCTTTTTTTCTTCTATAATTTCATGCATCATTTTATATAATTCTTTATCCATGTTTAATTACCATCCTTTCTGACCATATACATTATATTATACCATGATAAATAAAGTATGTCAAAATATTGACAAAAAAGATTAGAAAATATATAATAGTCTCAGTATAAAATAATCTACAAAAAAGTAGATTGTTAGGGAGGAAAACGAATGAAAAATAAAGAAAAAGGTATTACTTTGATATCGTTGATAATAACAGTAATAATATTACTAATATTAGCAGTTATGGTAATGGTTTCAGCATATAAAGCAGGGATAATCAGAACAGCAGTACAAGGATCTTATGATTATTCAAAAAGTGCAATAGAAGAAAATAGAATATTTCAAAATACAACAGTTTATGTAGATAGTGTTGCAGATGAACTAAAAGGCATTGTAAATGAATGGAAAGAAAAAAACTAAAATGATGAATAACGGTTAAAAGTTTGAACTTTAAAAATAAGTTCAAACTTTTTTTATGTGTTCGCTAGAATTTTATATCTATATGTTATATAATGCAAGACAGTAATATAAAGTAATCAATGAAAAAGCAGATTATAAAAAGATTATCTAAAATGGAGGGAATCAAATGAATATAAAAGAAATTATAGCAAAAAAACGTGATAAAAAAACGCTAGACAAAGAAGAAATAGAATATTTTGTCACAGAATATACTAATGGTAATATAACAGATTATCAGGCAGCAGCTTTAATTATGGCAATATATATAAATGGTATGGATTATGAAGAAACCAAGAATTTAACTATTGCCATGGCAAATTCTGGAAAAAGACTAGACCTTCATGATATATCAGATACGATAATAGATAAACATTCAAGCGGAGGAGTAGGAGATAAAATAACATTAATTGTAATGCCAATTATAGCATCTCTTGGAATACCAGTTGCAAAAATGTCAGGAAGAGGCCTTGGAATAACAGGAGGAACCATTGATAAGTTAGAGTCAATACCAGGTTATAGAACAGATATTAGTTTAGAAGAATTTAAAAATAATATAAAAGAAATTGGAATAGGTTTAATAGGGCAGACGAAAGATTTAGCACCAGCAGATAAAAAGATGTATGCTTTAAGAGATTTAATATCATGTACAGAGAGCATACCACTTATTGCATCAAGCATAATGAGTAAGAAGATTGCAGCAGGTGCAAATAAAATAGTATTAGAAGTTACTTGTGGAAAAGGTGCTTTTATGAAAACTAGGGAAGAAGCTGAAAAGCTTAGCAAAGTAATGTCTGAGATAGGTAAGCTTGCTAATATAGAGACAGTTTGTGTTATAACGAATATGGATGAGCCAATAGGTAAATGCATAGGAAATTCATTAGAGGTAGAAGAAGCTGTAAGAGCACTTAAGGGAGATATGGAAGATGGCTTAAAGGAAATTGTATTAACTCTTTCGGCTGAGATAATAAGATTATCTGGAATTAGTACAGATTTAGAAAAAAATAAGCAAATGGTAATGGAGCAAATAAATAATAATAGTGCTTATAATAAATTTGTAGAATTAGTAAAAAAACAACATGGAGATGTTAGCTATCTATCTAATATTCCAAAGGCTAAATATAGATTAGATGTTTTAGCAGAAGAAGACGGATATGTTGAAGAATTAGATGCAGGAAAGATTGGAAATATTACACTTTCACTTGGAGCAGGAAGAATGAAGAAGGAAGATTCAATAGACCATACATCACGGAATAGTTTTAGAGAAGAAAATAGGAGATAAGGTTAAAAAGGGAGAAATACTTGCACACATATACTTGAATAAAGAAGAAAATCATGAGAAAATAATTGAGAGTGTACAAGAAGCATATAAAATAGAAGATAAAAAGGTACAAGAATATAAACATATATTAAATAAAATGTAGAAAAAAACTAAAGCTTGTGTTTTAGAAAGGAAAGGTATCAATAATAATGGATATATTAGAAGGACTAAATGATAAACAAAGAGAGGCTGTTCTTGCAGTGGATGGACCATGCCTTGTAATTGCAGGAGCTGGCTCACGGTAAGACAAAAGTATTAACACATAAAATAGCATATATAATAGGAGAAAAGGGTGTAAAACCTTGGAATATACTTGCAATAACATTTACAAATAAAGCAGCAAATGAGATGAAAGATAGAGTTGCAAATCTTTTAGGAGATGTAGCAAATGATATGTGGATAGGCACATTCCACGCTATTTGTGTTCGAATGCTTAGAAAATATATAGATAGGATAGGCTTTACTTCATCATTCGTAATATTTGATACATCAGACCAAAAGAGTATTATAAAAGAATGTATAAAAGAATTAAATATAGATGACAAAATGTTTACAGATAGAGGACTTATGTATGAAATTAGCAATGCAAAAAATGATATGCTTGAGCCAGAAGAATATTCAAAAAGAACAAATAATGAAATTAGAAAAGAAGTTATAGCAAAAACATATAATTTATATCAAAAAAAATTAAAAGAGAATAATGCATTAGATTTTGATGATATTATTAATTATACGATAAAAATATTACTTCAAGAGCCAGATGCTTTAGAGTATTATTCTGATAAGTTTAAATATATTTTAGTAGATGAGTACCAAGATACCAATAAGGCACAATTTACACTTATAACTTTGCTTTCTGCAAGAAATGGTAATATAACTGTTGTTGGAGATAATGATCAAGGAATTTATTCATTTAGAGGAGCTGATATAAGAAATATTTTAAATTTTGAAAAAGATTTTCCAGGAACACAGATAATAAAACTAGAGCAAAATTATCGTTGCACGAAAAATATTTTGAATGTTGCAAATGCTGTAATAAAAAATAATGAAGTAAAATATGAAAAAAAATTGTGGACAGAAAATGAGGAAGGAAGTCAAGTAACTGCGTATCTTGCAAATAATGAGTATGATGAGGCAACTTACATTGCTAGCCAAATAGAGCATTTAAAAAGAGAAGAATATTATAAATATTCAGATTTTGCTATATTATATAGAATGAATACACAATCACGTGTACTTGAAACTATTTTAGCAAGAGAAGATATACCATATAAAATCGTAGGTGGTTTAAAGTTCTATGAAAGAAAAGAGATTAAAGACATACTTGCTTATTTAAGACTTGTATATAATACAAAAGATAACCTAAGTTTAGTAAGAATTATTAATGAGCCAAAAAGAGGAATTGGTAGGACAAGCTTAGACAAAATAGCAGAGATTGCAAATCAAGAGAATAAATCAATGTATGATATAATAAAAGACTCTGCTTCTTATGGCTTGAATAGAGTTTATACAAATACGCGTGAATTTGTACAGCAGATAGATGAATTGGTTAAGAAATCAAATGAGCTTACATTGTCAGGACTTACTAAAGAAATATTAAATACAACTGGATATACAAAGGCATTAGAATTGGAAAATACAAAAGAAGCTGAAAACAGGATAGAAAACTTAGAAGAATTTTTGACTGTTACTATGGAATTTGAAGAGGAAGAAGCTGAACACGATTTAGGTAGTTTCTTAGAGAGCATATCTCTTACAAGTGATATAGATGAAATGGATGAACCTCAAGAGCAAGTTACACTTATGACGCTTCATAGTGCTAAGGGATTAGAGTTTCCAGTAGTGTTCTTAGCAGGAATGGAAGAGGGAATATTCCCAGGTAATAAATCAATAGATGATCCGAATGGCATAGAAGAGGAGAGGAGACTTTGCTATGTTGGAATAACAAGAGCAAAAAGAAATTTATTTATGACTTGTGCAAAGTCTAGGACAATATTTGGCTCTACATCATATAACAAAATATCAAGATTTTTAAAAGAAATTCCTGAAGAAATGTTAAGTGAAGATAGTTTACTTTCAACTGATAGTGGTAATATAAAGGGAACATTTGATAATAGCAATAATTATGAATGGACTTATGGAAGTAATAATGTAAAGAGATATAATATTGAAACAAAAGAAACCTTTCCAAAAGTTGCAGCAGCAAATAGCTTCCCATTTAAAACTGCTGAAAGCTTTTTAAATAACATTAATGCTGAAAAGAAAAGCCCAGTTGATATTTCTGAATATAAAGAAGGAACTAGGGTATATCATAAAAAGTTTGGCGAAGGTACGATTAATTATATAGAAGAAGAGGGAGACGATTATAAGGTTGATATAAGCTTTGATAAAGCAGGTCATAAGAGATTGATGGCAAGGTTTGCTGGCCTTGAGATAGTAAGATAAAGCTAAAAATTTTAAATTTATATTATAAAAGAGAGTACCAATTTAATAATTTAGTAGCTCTCTTTTATTCAATTAAAAATACTGACTAGTGGTTGTTGTTTTCATTTTGATTGTTATTGTTTTTATTATTATTATTGTTCTTATTATTGTTGTTATTATTATTGTTATTGTTGTTGTTCTTACTTTCTTTTGACATACGTATGCACCTCCATATGAATTTAATATAGTAGTATTATTGTCAGTTAAATTATAAAATATACATTCTGTTTAAAATTTTTAAAATTGGAAATGCTAAGTTACAGGAGAATGATTTGTTTCAATAGAATAGCTGAAATGATTTATTTTTAGAGCTTTGGTGTCGCAATCTACAAATTAATAAAATTAATGTAGATTGCTCCATTCGCCCTACGCTTCGCTCCGGTTGGTCGCTTACGCAGCTCTTTCAAATAAATCATTTCATCTATTCTTTAATATAAAAGCATTGTATTGTAATAATGCTAAAAAATAGCCTAAAGACTTGACTTTTTAGCGAAAAAACGATAATATATTTAAAAGGATGAGAAGAAAATGAAAAAAATTATTTTGTTAATAATAGGATTAATATTTGCAGTAATTGGAGTAATACTAGTATATGATGCGAGAAGCTTGTCAAAAAAATTATTTGGTTTTGGAGATCAGAATGAAGCTTCAGCTGGACTTAAAATATTGGGATTTTTTTTAGCAATGATAGGAGCTTTAATGATATATTTTAGATAGTAATAATGAAAAGGAAATATATAATGTATGAACAAAGAACAAAGAGCAATTAACCGAAAAAAGAAAAAAATAGTAATTATTGTAGCTTGTATACTTGCTTTGATTTTAATATTTGGAATTATTGCACTTGCAACTTTTGGCTTTAAAAAAATAAATGAAGAATTAGTTTCAAAAGAAACAAATATACTTTATTATAATGATGATAATGACGAGAAGGGAGAAGAAGAAAATAAAGTGATTGTTGTTAGTATTGATAACAAGAATGAAACTAATGAAAATAAAACTAGCGAAAATACAATTAACCAAAATACAACTAGTGAAAATGAAGTTAACGAAAATACGGCTAGTGGAAATACAAGTAATGAAAATGTTGTAAGTAATGAAAGTAATGAGAAAGGTAATACTAGTAATAAGGGAGATAACAATACAAAAGTTAGCGAAGAAAAGCCTAAGAAGCAGGAAGCAAAATATTACATAAAAGTTAATAATACAGCAAATGTTGTGACTGTGTATAAGAAAGATTCAAAGGGAAAATATACTGTACCAGTAAAAGCAATGATTTGCTCTATTGGAGATGCAACTCCAGAAAGTGGAGTTTATACAATGTCTGATAAGTATACTTGGAGATTACTTCAAGGAGATGTATATGGGCAGTATGCATGTAGAATAACTGGGCATATATTATTTCATTCGGTTCCATATGAGAAGCAGGACAAGTCAACACTTGAGTGGTGGGAATATGATAAGCTAGGAACAAAAGCATCTCTTGGCTGTATAAGATTAAAAGTGGAAGATGCTAAATGGATATATGATAATTGTGCATCAGGTACACAGGTAGAATTTTATAATGATTCAAATCCAGGTCCACTTGGAAAGCCAATAGCAAAGAAAATATCTAAAGATGAAGAAGTTAGAAATTGGGATCCAACAGATCCAGATAAGAATAATCCATGGCCAGATTATTTAAAGAAAAAAGGAGAGGATTGAGTAGAATGTTAGATAAAAAATACAATGCACTAGAAAAAGAAGAAAAATGGTTAAATTATTGGAAGGATAATAAAATCTATGAATTTAAAAGGAATGGAAGAGAAGTATATTCAATAGATACTCCACCACCAACAGTTAATGGAAAAATTCATATAGGACACATATTCTCATATACTCAAACTGAAATGTTAGCAAGATATAAAAGGTTAAGAGGATATAATATCTTTTATCCATTTGGATTTGATGATAATGGATTACCTAGTGAAAGATTAGTAGAGAAAGAACAAGGAAAAAGGGCTCACGAAATAGGAAGAGAAAAGTTTTCTGAGTTATGTTATGAAACTACAAATAAATATGAAGCTGATTTTCAAGAGTTATTTAGTAAAATGGGTGTAAGCACAGATTGGGATATTCATTATAAAACTGTTGCACCTTCAACAATAAAAATTAGTCAAGCATCATTTTTAGATTTAATTGAAAAGGGACATTGTTATCATAGAGAAAGTCCTGCTTTATGGTGTAATGAGTGCTTGACTTCAATAGCACAGGCTGAATTAGAGACAAAAACAATTAAAACAACCTTTAATTACATAAACTTTAAAACGGTAGAGGATAATGAGGAATTTACTATTGCAACAACAAGACCAGAACTTTTACCTGCTATTGTTTCTGTATTTGTAAATCCAGCAGATGAAAAACATAAACACTTAATTGGAAAAACAGCTCATATTCCTATAATTGATGTAAAAGTTCCAATAATGGCAGATGAAAAAGTCGCAGTGGATAAAGGTACAGGAGTTGTTATGTGCTGTACTTTTGGAGACCAAACTGATATTGAATGGTGGAAGAAGTATAAATTACCATTAAAATATATATTTACAAACAATGGAAAGATAATTGACGAAGTTCCAAAATATGGTGGCTTAAAAATAAAAGAAGCTAGGAAGAAAATAATTGAGGATTTACAAGAAGGCGGATATGTAGTTAAAATTGAAGAACTTGAACATGAGGTTCAGACACATGAAAGATGTGGAAAAGAAGTTGAATATGCTGTAATGAAACAATGGTTTATAGATATTATGAACCATAAAGAAGACTTTTTGAAGATTGGAAATCAAATAAAGTGGCATCCAGCTCATATGCACACTAGATATGACGAATGGGTAAATAATATCGCATGGGACTGGTGTATCTCAAGACAAAGATATTTTGGCGTTCCATTTCCAGTTTGGTATTGTAAAAAATGTGGAGAGCCTGTATTTGCTAGAAAAGAAGATTTACCAGTAAATCCATTAGTAGATTCACCAAAGGTTGAAAAATGCCCAAAATGTGATTGCAAAGAATTTGTACCAGATACAGATATAATGGATACTTGGGCTACATCATCAGTTACACCTCTTATAAATATGAGGTATGGAGAAAAGGATAATTTTGAAGATATTTTAAAACCAATGAGCTTAAGAACAAATGCAAGTGAAATTATAAGAACGTGGGATTTCTATACAATAGTTAAGAGTTTTTATCATTTTGGTCAAAGACCATGGGATAATGTTATGATTTCTGGATTTGTTATGGCAAATAAAGGAGAAAAGATTAGCAAGAGCAAAGGAAACAGCAAACATGAACCAATGGATTTAATAAAACAATATTCAGCAGATGTTATTAGATATTGGGCAGGTACAGGAAGACTCGGAACAGATATTGTTTTTAGTGAAGAAACTTTATTGCGTGGTAAAAAATTAGTTAATAAGATATGGAATGTATCTAAGTTTATTGAAATGCATTTATCAGATTATGAGGATAGAGAGTTTAATAATTTTGAATATATTGATAAATGGATTTTAGGGCGTTTTCAAGAAATGGAAAAACAATTCCTTAATTATTTAGATGAATATGAAGTTGGTTTGGCTTTGAATATTTTAGAAAAATTCTTTTGGGAATTTTGCGATAACTACATTGAAATAGTAAAGCATAGATTATATAGACCAGAAGAATTTGGAGAAGAACCAAGATATAGTGGCCAAAAGACGGTATATACATTATTATATAAATTACTACAAGATTTTAGTATATATTTTCCATTTATAACAGAAGAAATATTCCAAGAATTATACCATAATAATCCTTCTATTCATACAACAGAAATAAAACCTTTAGATTATAATTTTAATAAAGAAGTAGAGTTAGGAAATCAAATAATTGAGATTATAAGTCAAGCTAGAGGAGCAAAAACAAATAATAATGTTTCATTAAAAACACCTATAAATACTTTATCAATAGGAGTTAGCAATGAATTGATGAGCGCAATTAATGAGTCAATAAAGGACTTTAAGGCTACTTTATTTATTGATAAACTTGAGACTAAGATTATAGACAATAATTATGAAGTTTATAAAATAGAATTGAATTTAGAAGATAATGAAAATAAATAAAGTTAAAAAAGAAATTCCTAGAAATAATTTATAGGAATTTCTTTTCTGTTTAAAATTATAAATAATGTAAATAATCTAATTAGAAAAATTTATGCATATTTTGATAAGTTGGATGGTGAGAAGATGTTAGTTTTTGAGATAGTAAAATTTATAATTTATTCGCTATTAATTGTGTTTATATCTAAAAAAATACTTGTTAAACTTTTAAGAAAGATTGCTGAAATATTAGACTTAAAACCAAAAACAGTAGGAAATATTGCAGGATTTACCACATCAATACCAGAGCTTCTTACTGTGTTTTTCTCATCTATTCAAGGTTTGTTTGATACAAGCATTTATAATATTATAAGTTCTAATGTGATTAATCTTGTGCAGTATGCTTGGTCGATAATCACAAACAAGAACACAAAAGTATTAAGAAATAGGGCACTTAGAGTAGAAATTGGAATAGTTATAGTTACAATTTTTATTCCGATAGCAATGGTAATTTTTAACATTGAGGCAAATATTACGATAATTCCAATATTTATACTTACTTTTATAATGCTATACTATATAAAGAATAATGCGTATAAAGTGTATAAAATTAGTGGGGTAACAGATAAGGAAATAAGTGAAATAGAAGAAGAGACAAAATGGCTTAGACATAAGAAAAAGAAGATGGTTGTAACCTTTGCTGAACTTTTAGGTGTTGGAGTAATATTGTTTTTTGTAGGTAATTTGCTAGGCAATACTTTAGAGAGTTTAAGTGTTGCATTCGGAATACCAGAGGCTTTTATTGGTATTATACTTGGATTTATAACTAGTATTCCTGAGCTTATAACTTTTGTAGAATCACAAAAGCATCATGGAAAGAATACTAATGATGTTCAAGGGGTTATTGAAGCAACAAGTAACCTTTTTGCATCAAATATGCTTAATTTGTTTATTATTGAAAGTATAGGAATAATCATAGTTATAATATAATGGGGTGTTTCAATAGAATAGCTGAAATGATTTATTTTTAGAGCTTTGGTGTCGCAGTCTACAAATTAAATATATATATGTAGACTGCTCCATTCGCCCTACGCTAACGCTCCGGTTAATCGCTTACGCAGCTCTTTCAAATAAATCATTTCAGCTATTCTTTAATATAAAAGCATTAATTTGTAACTAATCGTGTTTGTAAGTTAGTTGATTTTTAAGGAAAAATATAGTAAAATAATAAGATATAAAGGAGAAAGAAATGTTAGAGATATTACAAGATACAGTTATAGATAGTGTAAAATTATTACCGTTTTTATTTATAGCGTATTTGTTAATGGAATATATTGAACATAAAATTAGTGATAAGTCCAAGGAGAAAATAAAAAAATCGGGTAAGTTTGGACCTGCAATTGGAAGCTTCCTTGGAATATTTCCGCAGTGTGGTTTTTCAGTTGCTGCAACTAATTTATATGCAGGAAGAATAATAACTCTTGGAACGCTTATTGCAGTGTATTTATCGACTTCTGATGAGATGTTACCTATATTAATCTCAGAGGCTGTGCCAATAAAAGCAATAATTGGGATACTTGCAATAAAATTTTTAATAGGTATGGCTTATGGATTTTTAATTGATTTCTATATGAATCTTAAAAACAAAAACAAAAATGAGCAAAGCAAGATAATTGATATTTGCGAAGAGGAACATTGCCACTGCGAAAATGGAATAATTAAGTCTGCTTTGAAACATACAGTTAGTGTGTTTATATACATATTTGCTCTAACATTTATAATAAATTTGTTAGTAAAGTTCGTTGGGGAAGAAACAATAAAAAATTTCATGTCGAATTCGACAATATTTGAACCAGCGATTGTAGCATTAATTGGATTAATTCCAAATTGTGCATCTTCAGTAATAATAACGCAGTTATATTTGTCAGAGATAATAGGATTTAGCTCATTGATTGCAGGACTTTTAGTAAATGCAGGAGCAGGAATTCTTATGTTATTTAGAATTAATAAAAATTTGAAAGAGAATATTAAGATTGTAGTTTTAATATATATATTAGGTGCAATGACAGGTATTATTATGAGCTTTATTTGGTAAAGAATTTTATGCTAGGGAATGGAGATAATTATAGATGAAAATAAATGTTGTAATGGTAGAACCAGAGATACCACAAAATACAGGAAATATTGCAAGAACTTGTGCTATAACAGGTGCAAAACTTCATCTTGTACATCCTCTTGGATTTAGTATATCTGATAAATATTTAAAAAGAGCAGGTTTAGATTATTGGGACAAGCTCGAGATAGAGGAGCATGAGTCTTTAAGCGCATTTTTAGAAAAATATAAGCCAGAAGAGCATAATATGTATTATGCATCAACAAAGGCACAACATTGCTATGCTGATGTGGATTATAGCAATATGGATGAAGTGTTTATTTTATTTGGGAAAGAGACGAAGGGGCTTCCTGAAGATTTGCTTCAAAAATATATGGATAATACAATAAGAATACCTATGTTAGATAATTTGCGCTCTCTTAATTTATCAAATTCTGTTGCGATAATTGTATATGAGGTATTAAGACAAGTAAAGTTCGAAAATTTAATTGAGAAGAGTACATATTTTAGTTAGAGGAAGAGAGGCGATGTTACATCGTCTTTTTTGTATATAAAAAAGATACACTTATGACCTGGAATAAATGCCATAAGTGTTGTGTGTTGTAAGATTAACAAAATCATAAATACCATTATGATTATATAATATTAACATTAAATTAAAAAAATTTATGAAAAGTCAAAAAATGTCAAAAATTGTGGAAATTTGTCATACTACGAAAATGAAATTTTATTATTAACAGCCATTATAACTTCTTTTACAGTAGGTTTTGTATCGTCATAAAAACAAAAATATTTCTGTAATTTATTTACATCACATTCATAATACATACAGTCTGTTGCCTTATGAACGCTACTTTTTATATTAAATGCAGATTTACCTTGTTTTTTACCAATAAGAGGGTATATATCTTTTTGTAGATTGTTATTAGCAAAGTTTTGACTTTTATTTATTTCTGAAATTATGTCAGCTAAATAATATGTACCTTGGTGTTTTAGGCTATAACCTAAATCTTGCAGTTCATTTAATATTTTATCTCTTTTGTTATGTTCATTGTTAGCAGATGTAATTTCAGATATTTGAGATATTAGTTCTTCATTTGTAAAATCGGTTTCATTGTTAATTGTTAGAGTTTTGGTCTTATATTTGTCGAGGATAATATCGCTAATTTCATTAAAATCATTATCTAATAATATGATATCGATGCTTTTTTCTTTAGTAAAATTTTCAAGACTTTGCTCATTTGTTGCAACTTTAAATAAAATTTCAATATTTAAGTTGTTTAATACATTTTTTACAACATCTAAATTATTGCTTAAAATTATACCATTAATCATTTTTATCTCTCCTCTTTAGTATTTTTTGGATTTGTTTAATGCGAATTTATAAACAAATTTTTTTTCATACAATAATTAGATATAAGTTTTTAAAAGAAAGTTTACTTTTTTTTTCTTTTTTATACTTTGCTGTCAAAATTTGTAAAAAAAATTATACTTTAATTATAAAAATTTTTATTAGGAGGTAATGTGAAATGAGCTCTAATTTAAAAAGAGTTTTACTAAAGACAAGCCTTGTAATGTTAGCAGTATTAATGGTTTTTGCAAGTATTCCTGTAAAAGCAAGTACAGGAGATGAAATCGCACCATGTGCATATTACACACCAGGAACATTTACATTTTCAACTAGTGCTCAATATGTAAGATATTATGATGGAAAATATATGGGAGTTGAAGTTATTCCAACTTCATCAACAGGAAATAATGAAACTTTAGTTGTAAGTGTATATGTAGATAAGACAAAAACGACACATAAATATACAATAAAGACAGATGGACAAAGACATAAATTTGATTATATACCTCTTGGAGATGATGGAGGAAGTTCTGTAAGTATTATACTTTCTTGTTCTAATTCGTCTGCACAGATAACGGCAACTTTAGCTTCATATAGTTGGTATTAAAAATAATATTAGAAAGCTATATAAAAACGCCTCTCAGTTATGAGAAGGCGTTTTATATAGCTTTAAATGAATATTATTCAATTTTTAAATTTATGTATTGAGAATTATCAACTTTGTTTTGGATAGTTATATAAGAGTTTTTCTCAATAGGAAGATTTGATGTTAATAGGTAATAATAAGAATTAGATTCAGGGTTTACTTTTAGTAATAGTTTTGTAGCGATAAAAATATTTTTATTTACATCTTCTAATATAAAATCTGTGTTATCACCAACAGTCTTAACTATTGCATAAAAACCTGTATCAGAGAACAATGCCCTTTCTATTTCAAATGTCAGATTGTTAGTTTTATTAGTAATTTCATATCTTTTTGAAAATTTATTTATAAATTTATCATCGAATTTTATTTCAAAAGATATATTGTTTACATCAATAATATTATTACTAGAGATATATTCATTATAATTTTTTGAATTATTATATATAGTAATTTTATCAAAGCTTACAGTTAATTTATTCATATTTGGATAGCCATTAGATATTATAAATATAAGTTCTCTAATATTACTTTTTGTAGACTGTATATTTTTCCATCCGAGTAAGCAAGGCTTGTTGATTAGAAAAAGCATTAACTTCATCGACTAAGACTGTTCCGTTTTCATCCTCAATTTTCAAATTTCCAATACTAAATCTATTATTTTCTCCAAATTCAGATTCTGACTTAAGGTCAAATATCATGTACAGATTAATATCATCGAACAAAAGATAATCAACCTTTATAGAGTATTCGTCATTTAGTTTGATATAATCCATTTCAACATTTTGCACCCATTCCTTAGTTTCTATTGCATCTAGAATACTATCATTACTATATCCAACAGAATGTAAATTAAATAAAGATTTGATGTAGTTAATAATGTCTTTACCGAATACAGCACCAGTTGCAACAAGGAATATAATAAGTATTGAAACAGCAATTGTTCTGTACTTGTGTCTAATTTTATCTCTACCAGTTTTCAATCTACTTTTTACAGTATTTTCATTCATATTCAATTTTTTAGCTATTTGTTTGGTGGTAAAGCCTTGTTCATAATAAAGATCAAACATCTGCTTTTCTTTATCACTTAAAAGCTTCATAATATCATCAAAGTTAATGCTGCTTTCATCAAAATCAAATTCAGACTCTGTAAAATCATGATGATTAGTGTAACGGTCAAGTAAATTCTGCTTATGATTTTTCTCTTTGTAAATTTTGTTACATTCATTGAGTAAGATTTTAATTATCCAAGTCTTGAAGTATTTGTTATATTTTAACTTATTGATATTAAGATATGCTTTGAACAAAGTTTCTTGAATTGCATCTTGGATATCATCTTCATTGCTTAATCTAGTTCTTGCCATTTTGTATAATTCTGATTTTACAGATATTGCTAATTTTGAAAAAGCATCTTTATCTCCATTCTTTGATTTCTCAACTAAATCCTCCATTTTTTATCACCCACCTTTCAAAAAAATATTATAGAAAATTTTGTCGAATTTGTAAAGATAATAACACATTATAAATATAAAAGTGTAAAAAAGTCAAATTATGTAAATATGCTTTGGAAGTAATATATTTAATTTGACTCGCTCCTTGTTGGTCGTCTCCTAAGAGGAATGTAAGTTACAGTATAATGGTTTGTTTCAATAGAATAGCTGAAATGATTTATTTTTAGAGCTTTGGTGTCGCAGTCTACAAATTAAAGATATATATGTAGACTGCTCCATTCGCTTTTGCGCTATGCTTCGGTTGGACGCTTACGCAGCTCTTTCAAATAAATCATTTCAGCTATTCTTTAATATAAAAGCATTATACTGTAACAAAAATACAACACTTTTAACAAAAAGCACTTGAAAAAATTATATATATTTGATAAAATAAAGAAAATTTGTTTGATAAAAGGATGAGGAATAATGATAGCATATATAAAAGGTAGCTTAGAAATGAAGCTAAATGATTCAGTCGTTGTAGAGACTGGGGGAGTAGGATATAAAATATTTATGCCACAAAATGCAATAGATAAATGTGGCAATTTAGGAGATACAGTTAAAATACATACACATTATCACGTAAGAGAAGATAATATAAGTTTATATGGTTTTTTAACAAGTGAAGAGTTAAGGATGTTTGAACTTTTAATAGGAGTAAGTGGGATAGGAGCAAAATCTGCTCTTACTATACTTGCAAATGTTGAACCACACCAATTTGCTCTAGCTGTAATTACTAATAATGATGAAAGACTTACAAAAATCCCAGGAATAGGTAAAAAAACAGCAGCAAGAATGGTATTAGAATTAAAAGATAAGATGAAGATTGAGTTAGAAGAACAAAAAGTAGATACTAAAGTAGAAGAAAGCGTATCAGCAGATGAAAATATAAGTGAGGCAATGTCAGCTCTTCAAGTTCTTGGATATAACAGAAAAGAAATTGAGAAAGCATTTGAAAAAGAAAATCTATCAAATCTTACAGTGGAAGATATTATAAGAAGAGGACTTGCAATACTTGGAAGAGATTAGGATTAATACAAAGTATTATAAAACGTGTACTATTATTTAAAATAACTAAATAGTTTAAGGCAGGAAGGAGAATATGATGGATATAAATAAACCATTGGCATACAGAATGATGCCAAAGACATTAGACGAATATGTAGGACAAGAGCATATCTTAGGTAAAGATAAAATATTATATAGAACAATAAAGGCAGATAGATTGTCTAGTATAATACTTTGGGGACCTCCTGGATGTGGTAAAACATCACTTGCAAAAGTAATAAGTAATACAACAAAGAACAAATTTTACAGAATTAATGCTGTAACATCAGGAGTTACAGAAATAAAAAAAATAGTAGAAGAAACACAAAATCTTTTACTTAATCCTAGTGGCAAATGTATATTATTTATAGATGAGATACATAGATTTAATAAATTGCAACAAGATGCACTTTTGCCATTTGTAGAAAATGGTACAGTTATATTAATTGGGGCAACAACAGAAAATCCATATTTTGAGGTAAATAAGGCATTAATTTCAAGGTCAATGGTATGCAAGTTAGAACCACTTACAATAGATGATATATATAAGGTATTAAAAAATGCACTTAAAAGCGAAGAAGGCTTAAAGAATTTTAATGTAGAAATAGAAGATTCTACATTAAGAAAGATTGCAGAAACTTCGGTAGGAGATGTAAGGAGTGCATTAAATGGCTTAGAAGTTGCAGTACTTACAACAAAGATGGACGAAAAAGGCATTATACATATAACTGATGAAATCGCAAAAGCGTGTATTGCAAATAGAAAAGTTATTTTTGATAAGAACGGGGATAGCCATTATGATAATATAAGTGCATTTATTAAATCAATGAGAGGTAGTGACCCAGATGCAGCAGTATTTTATCTAGCAAGAGCACTTGCACGGAGGAGAAGACCCAATGTTTTTAGCTAGAAGGATAACAATAGCGGCTGCTGAAGATGTAGGAATGGCAAATCCGAATGCTCTAGTTGTTGCAACATCAGCAATGCAAGCTATAAATATGATAGGTATGCCAGAAGCGAGGATTATACTTGCTGATGCTGCTGTATATGTTGCTACATCTAAAAAGTCAAATGCAGCATATTTAGCAGTAGATAAGGCGTTAAATGATGTAAAGACAAAAGAAACTGGAGAAGTACCTATGCATCTTAGAAATGCTCCGGTAGAAGAAATGCAAAATTTTGGATATAGTAATGGATATAAATATCCACATGATTATCCAGGACACATAGTTGAACAGCAATATTTACCAGACGAAATGTTGGGGACAAAGTATTATATTAAAGATGATACAGTAGAGGATTGAGTTATTCAATCCTTCTATTATCTTTTGAGTTTAATCTTTCGTATTCTTTACATTTGATTTTATAATCTAATTGCATACATAAATATCTATAATACATGTATGCTTGTTCATATTGCATCATAGGATTAAACATAGGGTCATTCATACTGGGGTCAAAATTCAAGTTATCATAAGGCGAGTATCCGTTAAAATCAATATTTTTATCCATTATTAATCACAATCCTTTCTAAGGCATAAATCTGGTTGAAAAAGAATTATATTTTTTTCAACCTTATGGTCATCCCTTTCTATGGTATAAGAGAGTTAAATCTGCTGATTTATCTTGCAAAACTCTAACCACTAAAAATATCTTTGTTAAATATTATTCTAAAAAGCGAAAATTATGAATATTTTAGAAAGAGATATAAAGTGTAAAGTAAGGGGGAGGCTATATGAAAGAAGTGTCTGAGGTTAGAGCAGTAGCAGAAAGCAGTAATGTTTTTAAAATTGTAAAGGGACTTATAATTTCATTTATAACAACTCTTATATTGTTGTTTATATATGCTACGATTTTAACCTATACAAGTTTAGATGAAAGTACAATAGGACCAGTTATAATTGCAATAACTGGAGTAAGCATTTTGGCAGGAAGCTCAATAGGAGCAGGTTCAATAAAAAAGAATGGGCTTTTAAATGGGGGAATAATAGGACTTATATATATACTGCTTACATATTTATCTTCAAGCATAACGCGGAAATAATTTTTCATTAAATATATATTCAATTATTATGATTATTCTTGGGATTGTAGCAGGTATGATAGGAGGGATTGTACGGAGTGAATTTAAGATAAAAATTTAATGGGCTAATTGAATACATAATTATTAGTAAAGAAACATATAATATTAATGTCAAATTTGGTTTGACAAGTTAAATATTATATGTTAAAATATATTTAACTTAACCCTCTACTACTTTTGTAGTAAGACGGGAGCCTAAATGATTTTGGAGAGTTCTAGCAACTCTCCTTTTTGTTAATTAAAAAGTGGTAGAATAATTCCTACCACTTTTTAAAAAATGTATATTAAAATGGTTAAAAAATGTATATTAAAATGGTTAAAAAATGTATATTGAAATCATTAAAAAATGTATATTAAGAATTGAGAATGCGTAAATATATAGAAGTATAAGTAAAGTTTGAGTTATATAAAAATGGAAGAAAATAAAAAAAATCGGGGATATCCTCGATTTTTTTAAACACACTTATGCATTTTTTGCTGTTTCAGCAAGCTTTGCAAAAGCTTCACTATCAGAAACTGCAAGCTCTGCAAGCATTTTTCTATTTATAGAAATATTAGCTTTTTTAAGACCTGCGATTAATTTACTATAAGTTAATCCATTTTGTCTTGCAGCTGCGTTAATTCTAGTAATCCATAATTTTCTAAAATTGCTCTTTTTGTCTTTTCTTCCAACGTAAGCATACATACCTGATTTCATAACAGCCTGTTTTGCTGTTCTAAATCTGTAATGTTTAGCTCCATAATAACCTTTAGCTTGTTTTAATATCTTTTTATGTTTTTTACGTGTTATTCTTGCTGTTTTAACTCTTGCCATTTTAAACTCCTCCTTAATCTTTAACTATATGGTAATAATTTCTTAATTCCATTTTTACATGTTTTATCAGCGTAAGCATTTTGAATCTTACCTGTTTTCTTTTGTCTTCTTGTTTTATTAGCTAAAAGATGTCTTCTATTTGATTTTGTTCTTTTAACTTTTCCAGTAGCTGTCATACTGTATCTTTTATTTGCAGCTTTGTTAGTTTTTAGTTTTGGCATAATCACTTTCCTCCTTTAAAATTGATAATTATAATTTCTATTTATTTAATGAAAAAATTATAAACATATTCTTTCCTTCTAGTAAAGGCTTCTTTTCTGGAGTTGCTATATCAGAAAGCTCTTGGATAAATCTATTTAAAACTTCTTCTCCAAGCTTTACATAGTTAAGCTCTCTACCTCTAAAACGAACTGTAATCTTAACTTTAGAACCACTTTCTAAAAATTTTCTCGCATTTTTTAATTTAAAATTAAAATCATGTTCTTCAGTATTAGGGGTAACTCTTAATTCCTTTACTTCAAACGACTTTTGTTTCTTTTTAGCTTCCTTTTCACGTTTAGCTTGTTCAAACTTATATTTGCCATAGTTCATAATTTTACAAACTGGTGGATTAGCATTAGGAGAAACTAAAACTAAATCTAATTCTTTTTGACTTGCATAATCTAATGCTTCTTTAGAAGACATAGTTCCTAACTTCTCGCCAGAAGCTCCTATTAATTGAACTTCACTAAGACGTATTTGTTCATTGACTAGTAATTCTTGTTTTATGGTTAAAACCTCCATTCTTAATAAGTATTAAAAAAATAGACTTGCATAAAAACAAATCTATCCACTCTTAATTTAATATTAAAATTAAATAACCTTTTCCTACAATATTGGTAAGGTGAGAAGTGGATGACTTCTTCTTAAACACATATCTATTATACACTTTTTTTATGAAAAGTCAATAAAAAATAAAAAAAAAGCGTGATTTTACTAGACTTAATTGAAAAATTGTAGTAAAATATATAGCAATAGGTTGCAAAATACTATTTTTTAATAAATGGAGGAAGAGTATGCGGATTTATTAATATAGGATATGGAAATATCATATCAAGTGAAAGAATAATATCAATAATAACTCCAGGAGCTGCACCTATAAAAAGGTTAATACAAGAAGCAAAGGACAAGTCGCTTCTTATAGATGCCACATCAGGGAGAAAAACACGTGCAGTAATTATTATGGACACAGGCCACATTGTGCTATCAGCAGTTCAACCAGAAACTGTGGTAAATAGATTTAATAAAGATGTTTTCGAAAAGGAGGATGATTAATTATGATGGTAAAGCCAACAGTTAATGAACTTTTAACTAAAGTAGATAATAGATATGAATTAGTAGTTGCTACATCAAAAAGAGCTAGACAACTATCAAATGGAGCTATACCACTTACTAACAAAAAAGAAGCTTCACCTGTTACACTTGCTGCTGTTGAAATAGCAGAAGGTAAGGTATTTGTAAAATAATTGTTATATAAAGGTTTATGGGTAACCTTTTAAAAACCTAAATCTATTATACAAGGAGCATATGATTATTTAAGATAATCATATAACAGTAAAATGCTTGTTATATTATCTGGAGTTGCAGGTGCTGGGAAGGACACTATAAAAAATGAAATAATAAAAAGAATGGAAAATGTAGTTTCTATTCCATCTATTACAGATAGACCTGTAAGACCAGGGGATGTCCCAGGAGAAACCTATATCTTTGTAAGTAATGAAGAATTTAAAAAAATGATTGAGAATAATGAATTATATGAATTTGACATACATCACAATCATTACTATGGAGTTCCTAAGAAATATTTGAATGACAGAATAAATGAAGGAAAGATTGTTATAAAAGACGTTGATGTAAATGGAACAGAAAATTTGGTAAAAATTTTAAAAAAAGATATGAAGGTTGTAACAATATTTTTAAGAGTTCCAAAAGAGGAACTTAAAAAGAGACTTCAAAATAGAGTTGATAAGCCTGATGAAAAAGAAATAGAATTAAGGCTTGGTAGGCTTGAATTTGAAGAATCAAAGATGTCAAACTATGATTATGTTATAGATAATATAAATAAAGAAGATACTTTAAAAAAAGTAATGGAAATAATAAAGAAAAACCAGTAAAGAGCGTAAATGTCGGTTACAATATAATGCTTTTATATTAAAGAATAGCTGAAATGATTTATTTGAAAGAGCTGCGTAAGCGAACAACCGAAGCGAAGCGTAGGGCGAATGGAGCAGTCTACATATATATCTTTAATTTGTAGACTGCGACACCAAAGCTCTAAAAATAAATCATTTCAGCTATTCTATTGAAACAAACCATTATCTTGTAACAAATGTCGTAATTTGTCATACGATTTTTGTTGACAGGATATGAAAAATGTTATATAAGATAGATAGTGTTAATTTTAAAGCACTATCTATTTTAATTTACAACTTTGTTTTAGCATAAATTAAATTTTATCAAAATTTTAAAATCTTATAAAAATCAAAAAGAGGTAAAATGTTATCGATAATTAAAAGTGTATCTTTGCATGGCTTAAGTGGCTATTTAGTCAATGTCGAAGTTGATGTGTCTCGGAGGTCTACCTGAATGGGAGATTGTTCGGATTACCTGATGCTAGTGTAAAAGAGTCAAAAGAAAGGATAAAGGCTGCGATAAAAAATTCGGGGTTAAAGCTAGAAAGTAGAAAAATAGTAATAAATTTATCCCCAGCTGATACAAGAAAAGAGGGCTCTATTTATGATCTTCCAATGGCAATAGGAATATTAATGTCTAATAAATACATATCAAATCCGAATTTAGAAGAAACAGTATTTGTAGGAGAACTTTCGCTAGATGGTAAGATTAATAGGGTAAATGGAATATTTCCAATTACATTAGAAGCAATGAAACTTGGAATAAAGAGAATTATACTTCCAAAGGATAATGCAAAAGAAGCTTCTGTTGTGCAAAATATAGAGGTAATTGGTGTAACTTGTTTAACTGAATTAATCGAATATCTAAATAACAATATTACATTAGATAAAGAAGTAATAAATTTAGAAAATATATTTAATAAAAAAAATAAATATGAAATGGACTTTAAAAGTGTGAAAGGTCAAAAAAGTGTAAAACGAGCATTAGAAGTTTCAGCAGCAGGTGGGCATAATTGCTTACTTATACGGCTCTCCTCGGCTCTCGGTAAAACAATGATGGCAAAATGTATTCCTTCAATCCTTCCAGATTTGAGTTTAGAAGAAGCACTTGAAACAACGAAGATACACAGTGTAGCAGGCCTTATTAAATCAGAAACACCAATTATTACGACAAGAGTTTTCAGGTCACCACATCATACAATATCTGGGCCATCACTTGTACGGTGGAGGTAGAACACCAAAGCCAGGGGAGATAAGCCTTGCAAATAATGGAGTATTATTTTTAGATGAGTTAACTGAATTTAATAAACATACCCTTGAACTGATGAGAGCTCCTTTAGAAGATAGAAAAGTTAGTATAAATAGAGTAAATGGAAGCTTTGTATATCCGTGTAATTTTATGCTAGTTGCTTCTATGAACCCTTGCCCTTGTGGTTATTATGGAGCAAAGAATAAGAAATGTACGTGTTCAGAGTCACAGATAAATAGATATTTAAGCAAAATAAGTGGACCATTGTTAGATAGGATAGATATACATATTGAAGTAGAAGCGGTAGAATATAAAGACTTAAATAGTAATAAAAAAGAAGAAACATCAAATCAGATTAGAGAAAGAGTAAATAGAGCAAGAAAAATAGCATTAGAAAGATACAAAAATTATGGAATATTCTCAAATGCTGAACTTACTCCAGAATTAATAGAGAAGTATTGTAAATTAGGAAATAAAGAAAAAGAAGTATTGGAGAAGGCGTTTGATAGTTTGGGCTTTAGTGCAAGGGGATATTCACGAATACTTAAAATAGCAAGGACTATTGCAGATTTAGAAGAGCAAGAAAATATATCAGTAAAACATATTACAGAAGCAATATCATATAGAGATTTAGATAGAAAATACTGGGCGTAAAAAAGATTTAATTTATTAGAAAAAATAAATATAAAAAATATTAGACCAGATTTCCAAAATATGAGAATTGAAAGGATGAATTGATATAAAGTGAAAATAGAGAAGATAGATATAAAAGATGAAGATTTTCCACCAAAACTAAGAAATATAAAAAAAGCACCTAAACAATTATATGTAATAGGAAATAAAGAAATATTAAAGCAAAAAGGGATAGCAATAGTTGGTTCGAGAGACTGTACAGAAGAGGGAGTTAGAAATGCAAGGCTATTTTCTACAAATATTGCAAAAAAAGGTTTTACTATAATTAGTGGAATGGCTAAAGGAATTGATTCAGCAGCTCATTTTCGGAGCAATTGAAGTTGGAGGCAAGACCATTGCAGTATTAGGAGGTGGAGTAGATTATATATATCCAAAAGAGAATAAAGAACTATATATGAAAATTATTGACAGTGGAGGTGCAATTATTAGTGAATATCCATTAGGAACTGAACCAGATTCAGAAAAATTTAAACAAAGAAATAGATTAGTAAGTGGTCTTTCTTTAGGAGTATTAATTGTAGAAGCAGAATTTAGGAGTGGAACTTCTATTACAGCAAGGCATGCAGTAGAGCAAGGAAGGGATATATATTGTATACCAAGTTCAAGAGAAAATAGAAAAGGCATAGGTACTAATAACTTAATAAAAAAGGGTGCAAAACTTGTGCTAGAACCAAAAGAAATATTAGAAAAGTACAATTTAAAAATAAAAAAACAAATTACAATAGAAGAACTAGATAAGAACAACATAACAAATACATTTAGATTAAATAATGTTAAAGAAGAATATAAGGAAATATATAAAATATTAACTAGACCAATGAGTATTGACGAGATATGTATAGAAACGGGACTTGATGTTACAGATGTTTATTCCAAAATGTTAATGATGGAACTTGAAAAATTAGTTACAAAATCTGGAAATAAATATACAATTTGCTTAAAGGAAGAAAGGTAGTTAAATGAATGAGAAACAATTAGAAGGGAAGATTGGAGAAGATAAAGCAGAAATATATCTAAAAGAACAAGGATATAAAATACTATGTAGAAATTTTAGATGTATGCAAGGAGAGATTGATATAATAGCAAGAGAAGAAAATACAATAGTATTTGTAGAAGTGAAAACTAGAACAAGTACAAAATATGGAGAAGCAAGGGAGGCTGTTGATAAGAGAAAGCAAAAACATATATACCAAAGTGCACGCTATTATTTATACCAAAATAAAAAAGAAAGCTCTAATGTAAGAATAGATGTTATTGAGGTGTATATAAATAATCGGTAAGATTAAGTTAAATCATATAAAACAAGCGTGTTAGGATAGTTTTAGTTAAAAAATTTTTGCCTACGTTTGGAAGTAATATATTTAATTTGACTCGTTCCTTGTTGGTCGTCTCCTAAGAGACTGTATTTTCTATTATTCATAATGTCCTTTGCATTGAACAACTTCTATTTCTTCATTATTTATTCTATAAACTAATCTATTAACATCATCTATTCGTCTACTCCAATAACCACTTAAATTTTCTCTTAATGGTTCAGGTTTCCCGATTCCTTCATATTTATTTCGCCCGAATATCTGATAGTAATAAATTTATTCTTTTTAGAGTTTTTTTGTCTTGTGTTTGCCAATAGCAATATTCTTCCCATGCTTTAGAGGTAAAAGAAATATTATTCATTTTCCATCGCCTCTAATTCTTT
>CANQLH010000009.1 GCA_947624655.1 uncultured Clostridia bacterium
ATTCTTGTTATTCCTTGGTTTGTTATTTCTATTGTTTCTGTTTTATTTTCTGCTACTGTTTTACTTTTTTCTGTTGCTCCTGTTATTTCATATATTACTCCTTTGATTCCTGATATATCTGTTACTCCATCTTTTTTTACATCTTCTCCTGCATTTATTGTGACTGTTACTGGTCCTCCCTTATACCAGCTATTATTTCCTGGTATTCCTCCTGTTACATTTATTGTTGGCACCCCTGGTGCTGTTTTATCTATCTTTATCTCTTTTTCTCTTTCTTCTGTTATGTTTCCTTCTATTCCTGTTCCAAATGCTATTACGTTACTTATTCCTTCTTCTGTTGCTTTGAATGTTACTTCTCTTCCTGGCTGTGTTTTCTGTGTTAACTCATTTGCTCCTTCTACTCTATATGTTATGCTTGTTAAGTCTGACCTATCGTCTGTTGAACTATCTCTTATTGTTACGTCTACATTTCCTCTATACCAGCCATTTGTCTCTTTATATGGACATGCTAATTCTATTGTTGGTGGTAGCACTTCTCCTTTGGTTGTAACTTGCATGTTTGTGCTTATTTTTTTGTTTCCTGCTTCATCTTCTGCCTCTACATATACTATATATGTTTGTTTTGGTTCTAACTCTCCTATTGTTCCTCTTCCATCTTCACTACTTCCTTTTGGTATGTCTTCTCCATTTATGTTTACAAAGAAATTGTAGTTTACTACGCTTGAATGTTCATCTGTTGTTGCGGCTGTTATGTCAAAACTATGTGGACCTACATTTGTGTATGATGCTTGAAAATCTCTTGGTGGTTCATTGTCTTTTTTTACTGCTACTGTTTTTATATCTGATTTATTTCCTGCTTTGTCTTCTATTACTAATAATATTGTTGTTATTCCGTTTCTTCTTACTGTCATTTTTCTGTCTTGACCTGATATATATGTCATTTCTTCTATACTTGGAGTTTTATTACTCTTTATATCTTCTTCTGTTGGTACGAAATAATAATATCCTGCAACTCCTGAGTTTACATCTTCTGCTTTTTCTGCTGATACCATTACATCACTTATATACCAATCGTTGTTTCCTTTCTCTCCTTCTGCTTCTATTTTATCTATTCTTGGCTTTTCATTGTCATATTTTACATCTTGTGTTACATACTCCGATTCATTTCCTGCTTCATCTTTTGTATATCCTGTTATGATTGTTCTTCCTGGATTAGTTATTGTTATTCTTGCTTCTTGTCCTGATACGCTTGTGTCATCCTGCTGTGTTACTCCTCTTAGCATATAGTGTACTTCTGTTACTGTTTTATCCTCTGTGCTTATTGTTACTTCTACTAGTATTCCATCTCCTCCATACCAGCCGTTTTGTATCTTTCCTTGTGATGTTATTTTTATTGTTGGTGCTATTAGTTTCATTGATACTCTTACTGTCGTATATGCTACTTTTCCTGAATTTGCTGTTGCTTTTACTGTATATGTTCCTGATTTACTTACTTTAAATTTTGCTGTATCTCCTTCTTGCGTTCCTACTACTTCTCCTCCATATATTATTTCTATCTTCTCTATTCCTGTATCTTTATCATATGCTTTTGCTTTTATGCTTGTACTTTCTCTTTCATATTCTGCTTCTACTTCTGGGAATGACTCTCCATCACTTTTTCCTAATTCATGTATATGTTTTTCCCCTGTCTCTTCATCATATTCTACTTGAAAATTATCTCCATCTTCTGTTTCTACTAATATATCATTTGGGTTTCCATCTTCATCTTTCCTTACTTCTGCCTTTTTTATCCAGTCTTCTTTCTCTATCTCTTCTGCTAGTTTTTCTGTTGTTAGCTTTTCCCCTACTATGTCATATTTTAAAATAGTATCCTCTACCAATGCCTCTAGCCTTGACCTATTTTGCTCTGTTCCATATGTATCTGCTACTTCTGAACTTATGTCTAATATTCCTAATCTTCCTGTGATTGTTCCTATTGTAATCAACGCTAGTATAATTAATATGATTATCATTACTACTAACGCAATCATCGTTATACCTTTTTCACTTTTTTTTAGTCTTTTTTTTTCATTCATATTACTTCCTCCTCAAATTTCCCTTTATGGCACTTATTTTACATTATTTTTTTATCTGCTTATTATTAGTAATATGTTTCTTACTAAAATATCTCTCTTTAGGGTTAGAAACCAAAATAGCTAAAGTAAACCAAACAAAAACAAAACTATTTTGATTTCCAACCATAAAGAGAGATATCCTTTTAGGTTGTATTCAATTTAATTTTATTTTAGCATATTTATATTTATTTTGCAAGTACTTTTGGGTGCTTTTGTATTATATTTTAATGATATTTATATTACAAAGAACACAAGCAAATTTGTATTTGTTTTGTACGCAAACAAAACAAACACAATCTTACTTGTGCTCTTTCTTTCAACATTATTTTTGTAATTAATAAATACAAATATGCTTAATAATCGCAAAGTTTGGTCTTTTTTGCTAATCATTATTTATCATTCCTTTTTGGTCTTTTCAGTGTAATTTTAGCATATTTTCAATTTACATTCAATTACTTTTATATTTCATTTTTGTTACAATTATATTACAGAATGAAGCAAATATATAGTTAATTTTTTTATATGCCGCGTAAGCGATTAACCGGAGCGTTAGCGCAGGGCGAATGGAGCAATCTACATTTGTTTTACTTTTGTAGATTGCGACACCAAGGCTATAAAAAAATTAACTATATATTTGCCTATTTTGTATATTGTTTATTTTTATAAGCCGCGTAAGCGACCAACCGGAGCGTCAGCGCAGGGCGAATGGAGCAATCTATGCATCCCTCTTCCAATAGAACAAATACTGCTGAGCAAGTCCTGCAATATCTGCAAACTTCTCTTTTGCCATGTTCTGAATAAGCACCTTTGAAACCCTCTCTTCGTTAGCTTCTTTAATATATAGCTCATTCATAACTCTCCTTACCCATACATCTATTGGAAATACGTCAAACCTCTTTAAAGAAAATAGCATAACACAATCTGCAACTTTGCCTCCTACTCCTGGCAGAGTCATAAGCTTCTCTCTTAGGATATTTGTATCTTTTTCTCCTTGCAATTCTTCTAGTGAAATTTCTTTATTTAAGAACATCCCAGTCGTCTCATATATTCTCTTATCTCTAAATCCGAGTCCAAGCTCTCTTAAATCTTGAACACTTGCCTTACTTAATTCTGTAATACTTGGAAATGTATAATACTCCTTACCTCTAAATACAATTTTCTTGCCATATTTTTTTGACAATCTCTCAATTATCCCTTTAATTCTAGGAATATTATTATTCGCAGAAATTATAAATGAGATTATTGTTTCCCATAAGTCTTGATTAAGTATCCTTATTCCGCTTCCATATTCTACACTTTTTTTAAGGTATACATCTATATTTGATAATCTATCTTTTATCTCTTCATAATTTGTATTTAAGTCGAAATAATCCTTACATATTTCTTCGATATTACCTTCACATATTCCCTCGAAGATAACTTCGTTGTTTTCCTTTTTTACATTTATAACATTATTCTTAAATATACCCGTATAACTTCCATCATCTTCTTTATTCCATCTAAAGCATTGCCCACATTCGAATATATGTACAGGTTCAAAAGAAGTAACATTTTGTAAAACATATCTTTGCTCCATTTTTATATTCATTCCTCCTATAATAATACTTTAGGGATAGAATTTTAAATTTCTATCCCTTTATACCTTATGCTTCTGGCTCTACTAAGCCATAATTTTTACTATCTTTTAATCTAAAGATTACATTAACTTTTCCTGTATCTACATTTATAAATGTATAAAATAAATTTCCTGGTCTTTCTTCTAATTTAAGTTTAGCATCCTCTGGTGCTATTGGTTTTATATCATAGTATATTGTTTTAAGTATTTCGTCTTCAATAGGCTTTTCTTCTGCTTGAAATGTATTTTCTTTTACTTTTATTGAATCTTCTTTGTTTATTCTATCTCTTCTTGTTTTTGCTTTTCTAATTTGACCTTCAAGTATGTCTATGTTTTTATCAATCGAAGCATATAAATCTTTATGTTCTGTTACTGCTCTGTATGTATTAGCTCTTGTTATAACATGCATTTCTGCAATTTGCATATTTTTTTCTGCTTTTATTGTAACATTTACATCAAAATCTTCATCAAAATACTTTTGTATTCTCTCTAGTTTTTTTTCAACATATTCCTTTATGGCTTCTGTTGCCTTAATATCCTTTCCAGTTATTTTTACGTTCATAAAATTTCTCTCCTTTTTTGTTATTTTATACACCTATTATATATTGTTTATTATTATTTTTCAAGTATAACTTTTTATTTACTGAAAAATAGAAAACAACCAACTTAGTTATATATTTCTCTTCTATGTCCTATTTCTAAAACTAAAACCACAATTTCTTCATCTTTAATTTCACATATTAATCTATAATCTCCTATGCGGTATCTCCACTGACCAGACCTATTTGCAGTTAGAGATTTTCCATGTATTCTAGGATTTTCACAATCTATTAAATTTTTACTTATCCATGAATAAATAAGTCTTCTAGTATGCATATCTAATTTTTTTATTTGCTTAATTGCTTTTGGTGTATATTCTACTTTATATTTCTTCATCCGAATCATCTTCTTTGTTTTCATTCTCTTCTTTTTCCCATTCTTTCATCATCTCTCCTAATTCTTCATGGGTATAAGTTTTTGGATTCTTTTTATATTCTTCTAATGCTTTATAATAACATTCTAAATCATATTCATCCTCTATCTTTTCCATTATTGCATTTCTTATTAAATCAGATAATGATATGTTGTTCATTTCTGCATATTTTTTTATTAACTCTGTATCTTTATCATTTAATCTAACTGAAATCGTCATAAATATCAACTCCTTTTATTTATTGTACTACATTGTATTACAATTGTCAATATTATTATATTATTTTCTCTTAATGCTTTTATATTAAAGAATAGCAGAAATGATTTATTTGAAAGAGCAACGCACACGATTAACCGAAGCGTAGCATAGGGCGAATGGAGCAGTCTACATATATATCCTTAATTTGTAGACTGCGACACCAAAGCTCTAAAAATAAATCATTTCTGCTATTCTATTGAAACAACACATTATCCTGTAACTAATGCTTTGCTCCTTTATATACTCATATAGCATTTATCTTTAATAAATTTCTTAATTTGTTCTTCCTCTTTTCCTTCATAATATGGAATAAGTAATTTTTTAAATTCTTCTGTTAATTCTGCTGGAATTACTATAATTCCTTTTCCTTTCGAAATTAAATAATGGTTACTATATATAACTGCTGTTCTTTTATTTCCATCTATAAATACTTGTTTTTTCATTGTGTATAATAAAAGTTCTATTGTTTTATCTACATCGTCTATTTTTTTATTAAAGATTTCTGTTAAATCCTCTTTTATAATGCTTTCAATTGGCAAAGCTGGTTTCCATGTTGTTCCTCCTATTGTTACTGGAACATTTCTAATCTTGCCTGCTGAATAATAAAATCCTTCTTCCACCATTTTGTTGATTTCACACAATAATGCAAAATTAGTATCACTTAATATAACATTTTTATTTAATATAAATTCCCAAGCATGCTTTAAATTTACTATTTTCATTATATCCTCAGATGTCATATTATTTACTTTTCCACCTTCAATTATGCTTTCTGTATCTGCAAATGTGGTTGCAACACCTTCTAATATAGCTTGCTTATAGATGGTATCTACTAAATTCCTTTTGGCAAAATCTATATTTTGTTTTACTTTTTCAGAAAGTTCTTCTTCTATATAATTTAATTGTTTTAATTTCTTATTTATTTCTCTTATTTGCTTTTTTAACTCTTTTGCCTTAATGCTATTGTTTAATATTAAATTATACAATTCTTCTGAGTATTCCCCAACATATTTTGTTAAAGCTACTCCATCTTCTCTATAATGTACATATATATATTTGTTTGAATCTTTTTCTCTTATTTCAACTGAACCATAAGCAAGCGATTGTAATTCATGTTCAAGTAATTGCTTATTTTGAAGAAGCTCCATAATTTCCATTTTTTCTTCCATTTTGTATCTCTCCTTTAAAGTGTGAAATATTTTTGTAACTTTTTATTATTTTTGTTTCACATTTATATTATACCACAAAATTGTAAAAATGTGAAACTACACTAGATTTTTCTAAATTATTATTTAATTACAGAAGAAGTAATATATTTAATTTACGAAGTGACGCGTAGCATGGGAGCGACTTAGAGGATGTTGGAGCGAAGCTCCATACATTCCTCTTAGGAGACGACCAACAAGGAACGAGTCAAATTAAATATATTACTTCTAAAATTTAATTTTATTTAAATCATCACTTCTATCTCATATATTCTTCCATTATCAATTAGCTTTATTTGCTTTTCTTCTATCTTTTGACCATCTACGAAAAATGCTGTTACTTCATTTTGTTCATTTTCACTTTGACGCTTTACGCATATATTATATACACTTGAGCCATATTCGTATCTTATCTTATATTCCTTCCATTCTTTTGGAACACAAGGTTTTATACTTAAAACTCCATTATTTATCTTAAGACCTAATATATATTCTATTCCTGCTTTATAAAACCAACTACTTGAGCCTGTATACCAAGTCCAGCCTCCTCTTCCAATTAAGTTCGAACATCCATATATATCTGCTGATATTACATATGGCTCTACCATATATCTCATTGCAAGTTCTTTTGTTTTAGAATGTTCTATCGGATTTATCATTTGGTAAAATTCGTTTGCTTTATCATTTAAGCCTAACATTGCCTCTGCAATTATTGCCCATATGGCAGCATGTGTGTATTGTTGTTAAATCTATTTTTCCTTTACCCTTGCTGATATATAAAATTTCTTGTACCTTGTGTGTCGCAACTTCCAGATTTTAAAATTTCTAGACTGTAAGTTGCTCCAATCGCACTCACTACGTTCGTTTGGTCGCTTACGCGGTACTGCGAAATTTTATATATCAGCAAGGGTATAATGGCAATTATGCACTTTTTATCTCATATTTCTTTCTAGCTATGCTAAATTTTTCTAAATTATTATTTAATTCCTGCAATGGTTTAAAATTAAAATAAATATCAACTTGCTTGTCACTATGGATTTCAATTTTTTCTATAAACTCTCTTATTATTTCTTTTGTTGGTTTTTCCATATTTAAAAATTCTTCTATTAGGTCATCTAATCTACTTTCATTTTTATTTTTTTCACTTTCGCAAGATAAATCTTGTTCAAGTTCTCTGATATTCTGTTCATAGCTTTTGATAGTCTCTTTTATTCTATTTGCATTTTTCATGTATTCGAGTGGTGAAATAATTCCTGCTAATCTATCATCATACATTATCTCTAGCTTTCTAGTTTCGCTTTCTATCAATTGCTTAAAAGATTCTATTTTAGTTTTTATATCAAATTCCTGTATTTTCTTTGTTTTCGACTGTTTTGCAATTTCTTCTAATTTTCTTTTATTGGTATATTCTTTGCAAATTTCTCTTAAAATTTCTAGCATTTGTTTCTCAAAAACTTGATAATTAAAATTGTGTGATGAACATACATCAAATTTTCCAAATCTTCCATATCTTTGACATCTACCATAGATATTTCCATTTTTATCTGCACTTCTTATTCCAATATATCCTTTACACTCGCCACACCTAAGTAGTCCTTTGAATAAATAATCATTTTGAACCACTCTTGTTCCTTTCGTTGCTTTGATTACTTTATTTGCTCTTTCAAAATCTTCTTTACTAATTATGGCTTCGTGCATATTTTCTACTTTTACCCAATCTTCTTCTGGAAGATTGATAAATTTCTTTGATTTAAAACTAACCTTCTTTCTCTTTCCTTGTATTACTGTTCCTGTATAAATTTCATTTGAAAGAATAAACCTTACCGTAGATTGTTGCCATAGGCCATAAGAAACTGATTTTGTACCTCTTGCTTTTTTGTTATAATCTGATGGGATTGGAATTTTGAGCTTACTCAAATAATCTGCTATTTGCATTGTACCAAAGCCTTCAAGATATTTTTGGAAAATTAACTTTACAACCTTTGCCGCTTCTTCATCTACTATTAGATGATATTTATTTTCTGGATCTTTCTTATAGCCGAAAAGGTGCAGTTCCTAAATATTCTCCAAGATTTCTTTTGGACTGCAGAACACTATTTATCTTCTTCGACGTATCTTTTGCGTACATTTCATTTAATATTGACTTAAATGGTGCAATATCATTGTTCGAATTATCATAAGCTGTATCTATATTGTCTAAAATAGCTATAAATCTAACATTATGCTCTGGAAAGTAATCTTCGATATAAAGACCAGATTGTACGTAGTTTCTTCCAAGTCTTGATAAATCTTTAGTTACAACCATATTTATTTTTCCGTTTTCAATGTCTGCTATCATTCTATTAAATCCAGGTCTATCAAAGCTTGTACCACTTACGCCATCATCAACATATTCTGATATAAAATTTAATTTGTTCTCTTTAATGTATTGCATTAGCAAAGTTCTTTGGTTTCCAATGCTTTCACTTTCTTGGTATTTTTCTTTTTCTTCATCTTCTCTTGAAAGTCTAATATATATGCCTACTTTATAATCAATATTATTCAATATCGTATAGCTCACATTAACCTCCTTACTTGCTATGTAAAGATAATGAGATAATATTGATACTCTTGGTAGATATTATATCATATTATCTCATTTTAAGCTATTGTTTATGTTACTTTTCGTTAAAAATATTAGTTTATTATAAATCCCTTTGGAAGTAATTATATTTAATTATTTTTTAATACATAATTACTAAATGCTCTTTCTATTATTCTCTCAAATGCTTCTCCATTCTCATTAAATATTATATTTATTTTAAAATCATTTTTCTTTTTATACTTTCTTTTACATATATCATTGGAATTTTCTTCTTGCATTACACTCACTCCTTTAGTTATAAGTATTTCCAAATTTTGTATTTTTATTCTTTGTTGTAAATACAATAATAGTGTCTATAATGCAATTCACTTAAAAATTTTTATATTTCTAATTTTGTCCTCCTATTACAAATTTTTTCCGTTTACGGAACTTTTTCGTAATATTATTTTATCAAAAAATTTTATAATTTCTTCATATAAATGCTCTCTTTTTGCACATTTTTATATGCATATATTTTTAGTTTTTCTGCATATATTTTCTTATTTTATATGCAGAAAGTCAATAGTTATATGCTGATATTATCTTCTTCACTATGGTTTTAAAGCTGTAATTGGTAGTACATAAATTCCATCTGGTCTTTTTACAACTGCATCATATAAACCACAAATTACACACATAAATTTAGGCTTAACTTCTGCTAATTCATAAAACCTTTTCAAACTTGCTACTGCCTCTTCCTCTTTATTTCCACCTAATTTTATCTCTATTGCTCCATATTCTCCATCAGCAATTTCTACTATGCTATCAACTTCTACTCCAATATCATTTTCTCTATAATGATACAACTTTGCTCCTATACTTTCTGCATATATTCTCAAATCTCTTTCACATAAAGCTTCAAAATATAATCCCATTGTTTCTAAATCATTTATCAATTTTTCTGGAGTAATATTTAAAATCGCACATCCTAGTGAAGGATCTACAAAATGTCTTTTAGGATTTTTTCCTACATTTAATCTTGAACGTATTTTATACATAAAAGAATTTTGATTTTCAATTAAATGTAATCTATTTAATACATTTAGATAATCTGTAACTGTGTTTCTGCTTATAGTAACATCTTCTTCTGTAATATTATCATCAATGTCTTTTATTAATACATTATTAGCAGAAATAGTACTTTCATTTCTTGCAAGAGATCTTAATAGCATTTCCATTTTTTGTTTATCTCTCTTTACTCCATCTATTTCAATTATATCTTTATCTAATACTGCTTGAATATAACTTCTAGCTATTTTCATAGCACCTTCTACACTAATATTAATAGTTTCAGGCCAACCACCTCTTACAATTAGTTCTGCTAATCTTTTTAATTCTACTTTATTTACTAATTTATTTTTCACTTTATCTTCAAACAAATCCTTTAGTGAAACATCTCCCGTGGAATCTCCTGATTCATATAAAGACATTGTATACATTTTCATTTTGCAAATTCTTCCTGCTCCTGAATGATGTATTTTGTCACTTACTGGAACACTCGAACCAGTTAAAATATATTTTCCTTTTTCGTTATCTTGGTCACACTTAAATCTAACTGCATCCCATATTGCAGGTACTTCTTGCCATTCATCAATAAGTTCTGGCTTATCTTTATCTAAAACTAAATTTACATCCATTTCTGCTAAATGTTTCTCTCTAAAATTATTTGCTGTATTATTTAAATATGTTACACTATTTGAATGATTTAAAGCAGTCCATGTTTTTCCACACCACTTTGGTCCTTCAATACTAATTGCACCAAAAACTTCTAAATTTTCTTCTATCGTCTTATCTATTAATCTCGTCATATAGCCTTTTTTTGTTAATTTCATTAACTTCACCTCTTTTTTAGGATAACACATTTTTATATTTTTTTCAATATATATTGTGCAAATTTTGACTATTTTGATGTGCAGATTTTGACTACTTTGTTGTGCATTTTTTGACTGTTTTGTTATGCATTTAAGAGTATCAATATTATGGTGCTAACAACAACACACATGTGTATATTGCCCACCATTTTCTCGTACTCCTGGAAGGTAAGCCTTAATATATCCCGGTTCTAATCCACCTTTTTCAAAAGGAGGGTCAAGTAATTTTATAATTCCGTACGTTTTTATCTACAAGATAAGTTTCTAGGCTTTCCATCGCTGTATATTTCTTATCTTCATCTCCTGCATCAGAAATTACTGACCAGCTTTGTGCGATACTATCAATTTTACATTCCTCGTTTTTGTTGCTACCTAGCTCTTCTTTTGTATCCATAAATGCCCTTTTGTACCATTTGCCGATCCCAAGCCTTCTTATTTAATGCAACCTTTAGTGCATTTTTTATATTCTCATATTTTTCTATATACTCTGTTCTTCCTGCCTCTTTACAAATATTGTTGAACTTATCTAATATATTGTATAAGAAAAATCCAAGCCATACACTTTCGCCAGTTCCTTTATTACCAACTGTACTAAATCCATCATTCCAATCTCCTGAGCCAATCTTAGGAAGTCCATTTTCTCCAAAATTAAGTGATTTTTCGATTGCTCTTATACAGTGTTTATATATGCTATCACTTATAGTGCTTTCTTCGTACAAATCATATCTTTCATCTTCATTTTCTTTTAATGGATTACCTGTTATATATGGAGTTTCTTCATCTAATATACCATAATCTCCAGTAAATTCTACATATTCACACACAGCATATACTAGCCATAATAAATCATCCGAAAATCTTGTCCTAATGCCTCTTTTTGTTTCATCATGCCACCAATGCTCTACATCGCCTTCCTCAAATTGATGCTTCGAGTGCTTGATTATTTGATTTTTTAATATATCTTTTGCAATATATTTTGTACTTAAAGCATCTTGAAGTTGGTCTCTAAAGCCATATGCTCCACCTGATTGATAATATCCTGATCTTGCATATAATCTGCTAACTATTGTCTGGTACATTACCCAACCATTAAGCATAATATCCATTGATTCTACTGGTGTCTTTATTTGTAGCGTACGCAATAGTTTGTTCCAATATTCTTTTTCTTTTTTTAATTCTTCCATTGCAGTGTCTATATTTTTATATTTATTTACCATATTAGGTATATTGCCCTTTTCCGCTTCTTCTCCTAGCATTATAACTATTCTTTTATCTTCATAAGGCTCTATTTCAATTTCAAATTGAATTGCTATACACGAAGGATTACCGGAGTGCATTTTCTCTACTTAATTCTACTTTTTCAAGTGATACAGGATTTTTTAAGTCTCTATTTCCAATAAAGGATAGATTATTTCCTGTATATGATTCGATTTTTTCACTGCTTGAGACATATACATTTTTTGATAGCCCTTCTCCATATAGATTTTTTGCATAGATTATATTGTCTTCGAAAGATAAATCAATATATCCATCTGTCTTTGTCTCATCTTCTCCAAGTACAGGCTTCACATAATAAACAAGCTTTAATTTTCGCTTTTCTGACGTAGTATTCTTTAGTCTTAAAATATTTACCTTTACGCTGTCTTCTTCTGGGACAAAAATTTCAGTTTCTTGAATGATTCCAAGACTTGCATGGTAGAACTTAGCATACCCAAAGCCAAATATTGCATAATACTCTTCTTCATCTGGCATAGGGAGAGGGTTTAAGCTCCAAACTTTTCCATAATCTAAATCTTTAAGGTATATTATCTCTGATGGAATATCGCATTTAGGGTTATTTATCCACGAGCTAATCCTATTAAGTCTACAATTTTCACTCCAAGTATATCCACCCATATTGCTTGTTACAACTGTTCCAAATTTTTTGTTTGCAAGTACATTTGACCAAGGTGCAATTTCTTCATTTTTCTTATCTACTCTTATTATATATTCTCTTCCGTCTTCTGAAAATCCACCATACTCATTATAGAATTTGAGCTTGCTAAAATCTATATTTGGCTTGATTGTTTCAAATTCTGCATTCTTTGTATTTTCCTTTTCATCTCCAATATTTTTTATATTGTTTCTATATTCTTCCTCAGTTTCTTTTATTGCATCTAAGATGTTTCCCTTACTTGCAGAAATTACAATATTTGCTTTAAACTTGAATAAGTCCTCATCTCCTATCTCATTACTATTAAGAAGGAATATACCTCCACTAATATTTTGTAAATACCCAATTTGCATGTTTAATATTTCTTGGATAATTTGCTCTTTTACATATTGTTCATATACATTCTTCTCATAATCAAGAATTATTAAGTCAGTTTTTATACCTTTTACTCTTAAATATTCATGAGCTTTTAGCATTTCTTTTACAACATATACATCATTGATAGACTTAATTAAAACCAATACTATTGGTAAATCTCCAGATATACCATACTTCCAAAAATCGCTTTGTTTATATTCCTTTTTAGGAAGTTTTGATAAATACATCATTCTCATTGGATTTTGTAACATAATATATGGAAGAATTGCTTGGAAAATATTTATATCTTTTCTGGTAAGACCTAAATATCTTGCCTCTTCTTCTGCTTTTGCTCTTGATATACCAAACTCTGTTTTTACATTTTCTTGTATTTTATAGTATTCAAGATTTTGCATAACATCTTCTAAATTTTCTGATACACTGATTATTAGATTTAATGTCTTTTCTTCATTTGCCTCTATCTTTATTTTTCTTTTTAGTGCAACACAAGGGTCTGTAACAAGACCAATTTCTTTTGAAAATGGCTTTCCTTGCTTTAAAGCTTTTTTTGCCTTTGCATAATCAATCTCATATTCTAGCTCTGCATCGCTTTCTTCTGCAAATAAGTTGCAACCCATATACATCTCTTTTGTGCTACCTCTTTTATTCCTTTTTATTATTAAATCTCCATTTTCTGATAAACTATATTTTAGGAATAAATTGTTGAAAGCAGGATGTGCTATATCGTCTTCTTTTCTTGATAAAACAGGTTCAAATATAGATGTTACCTCAAGTGTTTTTGTAATTTCTGAATTGTTTTTTAAAACTATACTTCTAATCTCAACTCCTGCATTTTCTCCAGCAATTATTTTTACTTTTGTTTCTATTTCATCTTTTTGCTTTATAAATTCTCCCCTATCTTCTGCAAAAATCACTTCATATTTTGCATCATTTATATCCTCTGCATCATAGCCTGCTTTCCATAATTTATTTATCTTAGTATTTTTTACATAAAAGAAGATTCCTTGTTCTCCATCTTTTGTCTCTTTATATTTATTAACTAATATATCTTTATATTTGCTAAATCCATTTCCTTTATCATCTAAACATATCATATAATTTTCACTTGAGATGACACAGCACTTCCTCAAAGAGTCATCCACATTTGTATATGTTTGTTCTACATAGTTGTCATATCCGGTATATTTTATCTTTCTTGTTTTTTCCTTCTTTTCCTTAGTGATTAACATATCTCGTGGCATTCTCTCTTGAAGTAAAATGTCTATTGCCTTAATTTCAGGATTTTTCATAAATCTTTTTTGCAAAATGTTATCATTAATTAAATTATTTATCGAAAGCAGAATTAATGCTTGATGATGCGCCATGTATGTCTCAACAACAAGATTTGTTTTGCCAACTGGAAGCCTAGATGGCGTATAATCTATTGATTCATAAAAGCCATATTTACCATACATTCCTTGTGCCTCAAGTCTTTTTAGGTTTTGTACAACTTCTTTTGAAAAGTCTGTTATTGCAAGGATTGTACCATAGCTCGATACTACCATTTCATCTGCAAGCCCTCTTTTTAGGCCAAGCCAAGGGACACCAAAGGCTTTATATTGATAGTTAGAGTTCAAATCTTTTAAGTTAAATGCAGCTTCTGATATTCCCCAAGGTATACCGAAGTTTATTGCTATACTTTTGCTGACTCATTATCATAAATTTGCAAGATTCATCCAAAAGACTGCCTTTATATTTTTTTATATTTATATTTGGCATAAGATATTCAAATGCTGTTCCAGACCACGAGATTAAGCCTTTGTATTTATCTAATTTTGTAAGGGTCCTGCTTAAGTTATTCCAATGCTTAGCTTCTACATCTTTTTTTGCTATTGCAATCAAGCTTGCTTGTCTTGCTTCTGAAGCGAGTAAATCATAGTACGTATCTGTTAACTTATTTTCTTCTATATTAAATCCTATTGATAAAAGCCTATTTTCTTCATTATATAGCAAAGAAAAATCTGTATTATTTATTATTTTATCTACTTTCTTTATTAATTCTTTTACTCTATCTTTATATTGTGTATGCAATTTTTCTTGTAAGAAACTTTTAAGAGTAAACATATATCCGTATAAAATTTCCACTATCTACTGTGGAAATATATCTTGGTATAAGTGGCTTTAAGGTTTTTGTATTATACCAGTTATATAAATGACCATTCCATTTATCTAGATTTTCTATTGTTCCCATTGTGTTTTCTATACTTGTAATTGCCTTTTCTAAGCTTATAAATTTTAAATCATATGCAGAAATTATCGTAAGTATTCCAAGACCTATATTTGTTGATGATGTTCTAGAAACAATCTTTTCTTTTCTGCTTTCTTGAAAGTTGTCAGGTGGAAGAAAGTTGTTTTCTTTATTCATATATTCTGCAAAATATCCCCAAGTACTTTGCGCAATATTTTTTACATATTCTTTTTCTTCCTTATTTAATCTATCTACTTGCCTCTTTTCTTCTTTGTCACGACTTATATACCACATTATAAATGGCGTAAAAATCCATCCTAAGCTTATTATTAATATTAATACTTGTGATAATATATCTATCTTAAAAAATTCTATTAAAACAATTCCTAGTACACCTAAAATAACATTAGGGAGCATATTTTTATACATTGACTTTAAATCTTTTTTATCCTTCTTCTCCGCTTCCTCTGCTGTTGTCCATTCAAGTAAATGCTGCTTTGTTATCTTCATTCTATAAATTGTTTTAACAATTGAGCAAATCGATATATATGCTTTATTAGGAAGTGTACCTATACTGATTAGTCCTCGATACATACTAGCTTTTAGACCATCTATTCTTTTAGTGAATTTCTTTTGTGTCTTTATATTCTCTTTTCTAAATACAATATAGTTTATTATATCGATTATGCTAGATATAGCAATACTAATAAGTGTAACAATTGATAGCACACATACTTTAGTTCCTAGAAATATTTTTAATATGCTTAAGAATATTAGATTTATAATACTAAAAAATTCTATTAGGCTTCTTCTTAAGTTATCTACAATTTTGTATTTTGATAATTTGCTTAAATAATTAGCTTTTAGATATGGGATAATCTGCCAGTCTCCTCTTATCCACCTTGAAAGCCTAGTTATATATGATGTATAACCAGTTGGGTATCCGGTCAAGAAGCATAATATCAGAACTTAAGCCACATCTTAAAAGACAACCTTCTAGTAAATCGTGACTAAGTACTGTATTTTCTGGGATTTTATCTTTCATCACTTTACTAAATACTCTTAAGTCATAAATTCCCTTACCTGTATATATTCCTTCTCCAAAATTGTCTTGATAAATATCTGATATTGCATTTGTGTATGAGTCAACTCCTCCATCTCCTGCAAAAATTTCGGTAAATAGACTTTGCATACTTGTCTCAAGTTCTATACCTACTCTTGGTTGTATAATCCCAAAGCCATCTACTACTACATTTTTTTCTTCGTCTATTACAGGTTTATTTAAGGGATGTGCCATAGCTTCTATTAATTCTATTCCTGAGTCTAATGTAAGGTTTGTGTCTGCATCTAAAGTAATTACGTATTTTATATCAATATTTTGTGCTTTTTTCTTTCTTATATAGTCATCTATGGTATTTACAATAATTGTACTTTTTTTATTTGATTTCTTTTGTTTTGCATTGGTTATTTCTAAGGTCTCACTATTATCTTCATTTAGTGTTAATTTATTTTTTACTAAATACTCGTTAAATTCTGTTAGTAGTCCTCTTTTTCTTTCCCAACCTAAATAGCATTTTTCTTTTTCGTTCCATACTCTTTTTCTATATACAAAATTAAATCTTGGAAAGCCATCATTTGGGTATTTTTTATTTAATGCTTCTATTTCTGATATACCTGTTGATTTTATTTCTTCATCTTTTTCTGTGATTTCTTTGTTACCTGGTTTGCAATCTCCAAGTATTGTGAAAAAGATATTGTCTTGCTTATTTGCAAGATAAAATACCTCTAATTTTTCTGCAAGTTCTCGTACTTTTTTGCCGGTCTTCCACAATAGTTGTTATTGCAACCATTGTTTCATTTTCTTTACCTATTCCCTTGCTTAAATCCATCTTAGGTATAAGCTTAGGCTTGACGATTTTACCTAATATATTTTGAACAATTTTTATTACAATTTCTGTTATTGGAATAAATATTAATATGCCTTCTATTATTCCTAAGCTTATGTTCTTTGAATATTTATAAGTCAAGTAACCTGCAAATATTGATAAAATTATTGAAAGAATTGTTGTTCCATAAATGTATAAATTAATTCTATTTCTTATTTGAATTTTACTTTCTTTTCTTTTTAATCCCAAAGCATTATACAAACTCTGTATTCCATCTGATATTAGATAATATCCAATGTGGCTTTCTTTACTTCCCTTTTCTCCATTTTCTGCTTGTTCGATTGCCTTTTTTGCAATATATAACTCTGATATTTTAGTTTTGTTTGCAATTTCTTTTATTGTGTTTCTGTAATATTCTTTAGTCTTGTAATTCATATTAGGATAAGTTCTACTTGGGTCTTGCTTTAATATTTCTTCTACTCCGTTTATTTTCTCGAATATGTCAAGGAAGTTCATTCTTTGGAGTGAATGTATGCTTTTTATTGCATTTCCTATTGATACCTTTTTTAACGCTATGTCAAAGTGTTCCTTTTTTATTACTTCTTGAAGGCTTAGCCCCTGTTTGTTTATTTCTTCTTCTAATATATTCAAATATGGAATTGCCTTTTTACCATATTGCTTAAGCCTATATGACATATATTCGATGAATGTATATTTATTTTCGCTATAAGTTTGTATTTGTTTTGTATACCCTCGTGCAGGAATTTTGAATTTTAGTTCATCTTTTGATTTATTCTCAACTAATCTTTCTATTATGCTTTCTACCTTGATTTTCTGCATTTGTGAAGCATATATTTTCATACATATATCTTTTATTCTTTCTATTAATGCTATTTTGAAGAATAAATTAATATCCCAGATTTCTTCCATATTGAGTGTCTTTTTATTTTGATAACTTCTTAAGTATTCCTCTAAGTCTTTTGCCTTGAAGTTCCCATCTGTGAAGTTTACTATTTCTGATGCTAATACATAACTTCTTGCATATCCTTTGTATTTTCCCGATGATATTCCTATGAAATTGACGTATTTTTTTAGTTTTAAATTTTTTCTTACTTCACTTGCTGTTTCTTCTATTACATAATAGTTATCTAGGAGCCATTCTCCTGCTTGATGTATATTTATGCCTAGTTTTAAATGTTGATTAAGCATATCATATACCTTAGTAATATAGTCAAAATTTTTTTCCATCTCTGGTACTGGATATGTGTTTTTATCTGATTTTTGCTTTAACGTATGGTCTGATGCAATATTTTCTAAATATGTTTTGAGCTGTTCTTTATCTAGCACTATTCCATTTATATCTGACAAGTTCAAATTTTTCGCCTCTCTATCTTGTTTTTAACTTAGTTTTACCAAGGCTTACAATTTTTATGCAATTTTAGAAAATTTGCAAAGCTAACAAAATATTATACTGAGTAAATATTTGTCCGAGTTATATCTAAATTTTCTTAAAAGTAGTTTTGTCATTGGTTTTTTCACAGAAATTCTAAAAAGACTTGGGCGGCACCCTTCCACGCATAGTGTGAACGCTTTCCGCCAAGTCTTTTAAGAATTTCTAGTTCAAAACATTCCAGCACTACTTTTGCGAAAATTTGATACAACTCGAACATTAACGTAGGAATGATGAATAATTTTAAACATCAAGTAGAAGAAATTGTATTGAAAGAACTAATTTATGTTTAGAATTTGAAAATTTTTGAAATTTTAGTAAAACATTCTAAAAGTTTTCTTGACTTCCATATACATTTTGATTATAATATGTATATGGGGGTCAAAAATGGAAAATATTGAAATTTTAAAAAAATTTATTGAAAAAAATAATGGTATTCTTTTATCGTCAGATGTTAGAAGCCTTAATATTCATAAACAATATATCAAATTATTATGTGATGAGGATTATATAGAAAGAAAAGAAAAAGGTGTATATGTAAAAAAAGGAAAAAATGTAAATGATTTCTTTTTATTACAGCAAAGATATAAAACAGGAATTTACTCACATAATACCGCATTATATTTTTACCATTTGACCGACAGAACACCATTAAAATATGATTTAACTTTTCAAAATAATATACGAGTAAGAGATGAAATAGTTTCTCCGCATTATACTAAAACTGATTATTTTGAAATAGGAAAAACTGAATTAAAACTACAAGATGGAACAACAATTAGAGTTTATGATTTAGAAAGAACAATTATTGATATTTTGCGAGATAGAAACAAAATTGATTTACAAATATTTAATAACGCAATAAATGGGTATATGAAAAGAAAAGATAAAAATTTAGTGAAATTAAGTAAATATGCAAAAATATTTAAGCAAGAAAATGTATTAAAAAAATATATGGAGGTTTTATCGTGATAAAAAATTCTATAAAAAATGATAGTTCATTACAAGAACAATGGAACAAATTCTTGTTTTTAACTTAGTTTTACCAAGGCTTACAATTTTTATGCAATTTTAGAAAATTTGCAAAGCTAACAAAATATTATTTAGTAGTTTTGTCATATTTTGTCATATCATTTTTCTTGACTTTCTACTTCTAGCATTGTATAAATAATACATAAAATATAATTTTATTTAATTTTTGTCATCTTAGGTAGTCTTTATAAATTCTTTAGGATTTCGCCTAAAACAAATCATTAATTTAACAATAATTGTAAAGGGGATGGTTGCAAAATATCATTAAATAATTTCAATTACAAATACATTATAAAAAATAATTTTTAATATTATATCTTGATTTACCTTATGAATTAAGATATAATTAGAAAGGAAATATTAATGATACAAAATTTTGAACAAATAGAAGATTTAGATGTTACCAATGATTTAGTTTTTCAAAGAATTTTTGGTAAAGTTGGCAATGAAGAAATTACAAAAGGATTTCTTGAGAAGATTTTAGGAATTCAAATTGATGAATTAACTTTAGACACTAACAAAAGATTAATTGGAGAAGAAATAGATGATAAAATTGGACGCATTGACGTAAAAGCAAAACTTAAAGATGGCACAAAAGTTGTAATAGAAATGCAAGCTAGTAGCTACAAGTATATGCCTGAAAGACTTCTATATTATTGGGCTTCTGCATATACAGAAGGATTTAAAAAAGGCGATAAATACCGTATGCTAGAAAAAACAATTGCAATATTAATTTCAAAAGAAAACCTAGGTATAACAAAAGGAATTTCTCAATATCATACTAAATGGGATATTAGAGAAAAAACTCATTTAGATAAAGTATTTACAAAGAACTTAGAAATACATATTTTAGAATTAGGCAAATACAAAGACGGACAAGATGATAAAGAAAAGGGCAATTGGATAAAGTTTATTAAAGATGGGGGTAAAGCAAAAATGGATGGTAAAGTTCAAAAAGCACTAAAAGAAGCACAAGAGGAATTAGAAAGACTTACACAAGATCCTGAAACGGCAGAAATGTATTATCAAAGAGTAAAAGACTTAAGAGATATGTTATCTTATGCCGATGCTGCAAAAGAAGAAGGCATTGAGCTTGGAATGTCACAGGGAATAGAGCAGGGAATAGAGCAAGGTATAAAACAAGGTATATCACAAGGAGTTGAACAAGGTATTGAACTTGGAAAAAAAGAGCAACAAAAGGAAATTGTACTAGCCTTATATAAAAGGAATATGCCAATAGATGAAATATGTAATATAGTGAATCTGTCAAAAGAAAACGTCGAAGAAATTATAGGTAAACAAAATAATGCTAGCAAGTAATTATGTCTGTTCTTGTCAAGATACTCTTGAAAAATATCTTCCATGGTCAGAAAATCTACCAGATGATATAAGAAATTATGCAGGAGATTATGAAGAACTTAAAGTAGCAGAATAATTTTATCCCAGACCAACTGGCTTAGAACCAGATGCTCTGGGATATTTTTTGTCTATCATAAATTTATAATTTTGTCACTACGTTACTTCGTTGATCGGTAACATAATTTTGTCACTACGTCAAGTCGTTGATCGGTAACAAGAGTAATGTTCTAATTTTATATAACTTCAAAAAGAGGAAACGTTTTAAAAACGTTTCCTCTTTTTGTTTTATGCTTTCGACATGTTTGGTCTTTTTTTATTTTTGAAATATTTTACTGCATTTCTTTAGGTGTTAGTACAAATTTCTTGATTAATACTATACCAGTTGCTAGTATTACAAGTACTACAAGTACTATCCATAAGTTAGATTGTGCTTCTTCTCTTTGTGTTAAACCTGTTGGTTCGTGGATACTTATTGTTTCTGACTTAGCTGTTCCAACTGTTGGAAGAAGTCCTTGTGTTTCTACGTCTGTACTTTCAGCTTCTTGTGAGCATTCACTATATCCATCAACCTCATTACCTTCTGGGTCATAAGCTTTTAACTTAATTGATTTACCAGCATAGTTCTCTAGTTTTGTTATTTCCATTAAGTTAGAGTATTCATAGTCGTTTGTTTGTGTACTTGTTGTTTCAAGAACTCTTGATAATACAAGTTCTGTACTTACACTATGTTCTGAAGATGTTGGATCGGTTGTTAATGGAGAATATAGACCGTCGTTTAACTTTCCTTTATTTTCGTCATTATACCAGTTTAAGTAATCTAAGTAAGTCTCGTGAGTTGCTCCACCTTTTGCTCTTATTATAGTATTGTACTTGTTCATTATATTGACACCGGTAGAAGTAGATGTATAATTCTCTCTGCTTGATTTAAAGTCATCTATTGTTGTTAATTCCCAATCGCCGTTTACAGCATTTCCTTCTTTATCTTGTTGTATAAAGTTCAAGCTTGGGTCAATGTAGTCTACGATATTTGTAGCTCTTGTTCTAACGTCTATTTCTTTTGTCTTAGATTCATCACATTTTCTTTCTGTATATTTTTCGTCTAAGAATTCATGGTTTACTACTGTACCGTCTCTATCTGACTCATAGTATACTATGTTGTGAAGGTTCTCTTTATAGTATCCAAGAGCTATTGGTTTGGTATTACCATTATTATCATAGAAGTACGTAATTGTATTTGCTACACCATTGTTCGAAACTGTTATCTCATAAGTTATCTCTAATATTGTACCGTTTAATAATTGTGTATCATACAATATTTCAAGTAATCCGTCTCTGTTAGACATCATATCTTTGTTAGGTAGCGTTGAAATAATTGCGTTCTTGTATAAGTTTGAGTTATTGTAGTTAACCTGTACCTTACCGCCTTCTTCCCAAATGTCTGCGTCTAATTGTTTCGAACCATCTTGTGTGTATAGTTTGATATTTTTAACCTTCTTAGTTATGTTCATATCAGCATCTGCTCTAGGTGTTAAACCAAAGTCTACATTTGCAACCGAGTATCTATAATCTGAAAAGTCTAGGTTACCCTCTTTACTTTCTGTCGCACACTCAACTTCTAGGTGCATTGTAGATGTGTATGCATCTATCTTATCAACGTGTGTTCTGTCTTGTACATTTTCGATACCATCTACTTCATAGTTCCATGACCATGAGTGTTCATCTTTAGTTGTGCCATCTTCATTTCTTGCCGTGTCACCTTCTGCAATCTGCTCTCCTGCTGTTTGTGCTTCAATTTGAGCTAACCTTGAGTTTACATCGTCATATGCATCTGAATATCTTCTAGAATCACCAACATACCAATATTTAGTAGAATCTGTATTTTCGTTTGCCTTTATAGATTGATAATACTGTCCGTTTATTCCAGTTCCAGCAAGATTTTTAGTAGTTTCTCTTATTGTATCTTTTTGTACATCTGTAAAGTCGTCTTCTCTATTATTTGCATCATCACCATATACAAATCTTACTGTATAATCACCTGGAATGTAGCCTATGAATGTATAGTTACCATTCTCATCTGTTACAGTTCTTGCTCTAACAACTTGTGCTTTTTCATCTGAGCCTTCATTTATTTCATCACGTTCTAGTTCTACAAGTTCTACAATAATTCCTTTAATTCCATGTTCTTCAACCCATTCGAGTAGATCTTGTGTGAAGTTATCTGATTTCCATACACTACCTGTTAATGTTCTACGATATGCTTCAGTATTATCATCAGTTAGGTTAGTTCTTACATTTAGGCCTACTGCCCACATATCATTTTCTTGTACATTTCTTAAGTTGTCAAGTGCATTCATGTATCTTTCCTTATTATTACGTCTGTCTTTTGCTGCCTCATCAAATTCTGCTCTAGCTTCTTGATATTCTTGTATCTTAGTATTACCTGGTTTAGATACTTTATCTAATAAGCCTTTTGCAATAATTGCACCGTTTTGATCCTTTTCGTATGCTTTGTATCCATTTATCTCAACATAGTTATTTGTAGCTAATACGCCGTTCTTTACATCTGCTAAAACTTCTTGTAGTATCTCACTAGGTTTCTTTCTGTCACCTTGGAAGTTACTTCTGATAATTACATCATCATTATTAGCATCATTATTAACACCTTTTCCAAGTCTTAGAGTTAAGTAGATTTCTATTGTATCTCCTGCATTTAATGTTGAGTCATTTTCATTTGCAAATGTTAGATATACTGCTGATAAATCATCTATATTTTTTAATCCAATATTTGAGTTTGGTGGATACTTGCTGTTTCCTTTAGCTACTATTGCATTATCAAGCTTACCGCCATTTTTGAATACTTCTACTCCGTATAAAGAATCTCCTTTAGATGTTGTGTAAGTGTTTGCTAATTCAAATCTATTATCGAAGTAATCAACAATTTCTGTTATGTCTGTTGGTGTGTTGCTTGTATTATATAATGTTAGTTTATATTTTACATATAGTTCAACTTCGTCATCTGAGTACCAAGCTCTTCCTTCTGAATTCTTATCTGTGTCATAAGCATAGTCATCATGATATAGATATTGTTCATATGAAGATAATAATTGATCCATAGTATAAGTCTCATCATGTTTGTTCATTGATACTATTGTACTTGCAATGTCCTTTTCAAGATGTACTTCTGTCATGTCTCTCTTATATAATCCTAAGTTGATATATCTTTGTTCTTCATAGTCATCTAAGTTGTTTCCATTATATGGATATGTCTTAACATCTAATGGATTATTTATTCCATTTGCTGATGTGTTGTATCCAGCATATGCTGATACACTTGTATCATAGATGTACTCAATCTTATTATATATCTCAGGATCTGTTTCTGTACCAGTCTCATCCATATAGTGATTTGCTACAACATTGTTATATACTGTTCTTCTAGCATCGAATGAATTTAGGTACTGGTTAGTTGCTAAGTAGCTTTCCATTTCTTCTACAATACTTTCATATACATCTTCTAGTTCTTCATATCTGTATGCGATATTGTAGTAAGAACCATCGCCACCATCAAATTTATCTGCCTTATCAGGGAATACTAAGCTGTCTCTGTTGTCTGTTACTTTATAGTTAGTTGGATATGATCCAATTTCTTGTAATTTCTCATCTGTATAGTTTCTTGTGCCTGCTTCTTCGGTACTTCCGTTATGTTCGCTTCCCTTTGAAGATAGCTTCCATTCTGCTAAGTTTTGAGATGGAATAATTTCATCACTTGCAGAAGTTGTAAATACTTGACCATTATATGTAAATTTAACGATGAATTCTGGGTTTTCGTTCTCATAAATTTCAACATCAAATTCATAATGTCCTTTTGCATCTGTAAATGTTGGGTTTGTTCCTCTATCTACATTTACAAAGTTCAAGTTATTTCCATCTTTTCTATAAAGTGTAACTTCTATTCCTTCAAATAACTTATCTGTTATTTCGCCTTCGCTATCTGTTGTATATTTACCATCTCTTATTAGCCCATCTGCCTTTGACCAAGCTAGTTCTTCCCATACAGTACCTGCAAGAATCATTGTCTTTCTTTCTGTTATTGTATCTAATGCTTTAATTATTATTTCGCTACCATTATCTATTATTGATGCATGAACTGGGTTATCAACTGTTCCACTCGTTAGTCTTCCATTTTCTAATTTAAGTGTTGCTGTTATAACGCCTGGAAGTGGAACTGCTGGTGCTTCTACTCCAGTCTCTTGGATTGTTACTGTTATGTCACCGCTAAAGTTTCCGTCAATATCTAATCCATTCTTTAACTCATCACTTGTGAATATTATCTCTGCGTTTGCGTCAACTTTAGTAGGCTTACTGATAGGTCTTCCATTTACTGTTACTGTTACATTTAAGGTTGCACTAGTAATTAATTGGTCGTGTCCATTTGTTAATGTTTCCTTCTTTATTACTAAGTCTGGTAATTTCTTATCATTTGCAATAGTAACTTTTAATACTTTTGAACCTTTATCATCTGAAATTGTATAACTTGCCCACTGTTCGCCTTCTATAATTTCAGTATCAGTTAATTTACCATTTTCAAAATGAACTCTTACATATATGTTTCCTGTTATGTTATCGTAACCAGCTTTAGGATCTACCTCGTTTATTAATATATATACGTCTCCAGTATATCCGTCAATTAATCCTACCTTATCCAATAATGTATTTCTGTCAATTGTAATTAAGCCGTCATCATCTGTCTTATATACTGTTGTATCTGCAGTAGTTATCTTTGCTTTCTTTCCTGTAATTGGTTCTTTTGATACTGTAATCCTAAAGTCTACGTTAGATAATGCTAGACCAGTTGCTCTATCAACCTTACTAATATATATTGGTTGTAGTTCTTGTTTTGTATTCTTTACTGCTATTGTAACTGATGTCTCATCTTCAGAAACACCAACACCTAAGACTGTTCTTGATAAATCGTCTGCATATTTTGCACTCTTTAGGTATCCATTACTGTAATGTAATGTAACTTCTATTGTTCCATCTATTCTTGAATATTCGTCTGGTACTTGTGTTTCTGTAAGTTTTACTCTTAAGTCTCCTGAATAGGTAGATAAGTTACCACCAATAGCTTCTTCTGCCAAGCCTTTTATGTCTATATATCCTTGAGCAACAGTAGATAGTCTTCTGCTCTTCCAACTTCTTCCATCTTTACTAACACTTACTTCGAAGGTTGCTCCTTCTATGAATGTTTGTTTTGAAGTAGTTCCGTCTACTTTTCTTAGCCTTAATTTATTATCAAGTCTATCTTTTACAGTAATTGTTCCTACATCACGAGGTTTATTTCCATGTGAGTAAGATGATTTGTAGATACCCCATTCTACTTGATCCTGTTTATTGTTTGTGGCTTTTGTAATTGTTCCATGTTCATATGTTATAACAATCTGTATAGTACCGTCAATCTTTTGATATCCGTCTGGTGGTGTTATCTCTTCAAGTTCTACTGTTAGTGTTCCAGTCCATCTATCCAAAACGTCTATCTTTAATGGTATTAATTCTTCTGCATATATTATAATCTGACCTGCATCGTTAGTTCTTCTGTTATTTAGTGTTACTGTTGTACCAGTGCTACTTGTAATTTTTATATTAAATACTGCACCTCTTAATGCTGAACCTTCAAGGTCATTCTTTTGGATTACTATTTGTTGTTCATCATTTGGAGTATCATAGGCTTTAACAACTATACTTGCATTTTTATCTTTGTCAGCTTCAACTACTATTGCATCTTCTCCTTTGCCCTCTGCAGTTTCTCCATCATCAATTGGTTGTATTATTCCATGGTCGTATGTTACAGTTATAGTCTTTGTTTTATCCCATGTTATATATCCATCTGGTGCTTTTTTCTCTGTTAATGTTACTATTAACTTTCCAGTCCATCTCTCTAAAACATCTATCTTTAATGGCATTGCTATTTCTTCTGCTGTTATTGTAATCTTACCTTCACTATTTGTTCTTCTATTTAGGATAACCTCACCAACGCCTTCACGTTTAATCTTAATCTCGAACTCTGCACCTTCTAGTTTTTCATCTAAGTAATTTAATTTTGTTAAATCGAAGGCAGGATAATTATTTTGTGTATCATATGCCTTGAGTGTTACTGTATATCCATTAACAGATATATCTGATATAGCATCTTCTTGCTCATCGCCCTCTGATACTTCTTCTGCCGTTATTTTTCCGTTATTATACGTAATTGATATTTTCTTTCTATGTTGCCATAATATATATCCATTTGGTGCTTCTAACTCTCTTATTTCTACCGTTAACTTTCCTGTCCATCTCTCTAAAACATCTATTCCTAATTTTGTTAAATCTTCTGCTGTAATTTGAAGTATTCCAGAAGCATTTGTAGTTTTATCAAATTGATCAGTTTTGCCTCCTTCACGAGTAATTATCATTCTAAATTTAGCTCCAACTAATGGTTTTTGACTTGTAGCATCTAATTTAGTTAACTCAATAGCTGGTAAATTTTTCAATGTATCATAAGCCTTAACATTTGCTGTAACTCCTGCTTCTTCTGGAACAATTGCATCTTCGGCTTTATCAACTTCGTCTTCGCTTGTAATCTTAACTGTTCCTTTAGTATATGTTACAGTTAATTTTTTTGGCTTATGTTGCCATGTTATATATCCTCCCGGAGCTTGAATCTCGTCAATTGTTATTGCTAACTCTCCTGACCATTTTTCTAATACATCTATGCCTAAATTATGATAGTCTTTAGCAGTTAAAGCACTTTCCCCTGCTGAAATAGTTTTAGATATAAACTTACCATTATCACTTCTTGTTACAGTTATATTGAATGTAGCACCTTGTATCATATTATTGGTACTTGCATCATATTTTTGTAACTTAAATCCTTCGCAATTTTCTTTTGTATCATACGCATCAACATCTAAGCATATACCTTTGTCTCCAACTTTTGTGACTATTGCATCTTCGCCTTTATCTCCCTCATCTTCAGAGTTGATTGTTATCTTTCCTTTGTTGCATGTTAATTTTATTGTCTTCTTATAATCCCATTTTACATATCCTTGAGGAGCTTGTGTTTCTACTATTGTAACTGTTAATTGTCCACTCCATCTATTTATAGCATCAATTCCAATAGCCTTCAATTGTCCTGCGGTTATCGTAGCTTCTGCGCTACCATTTGTGTCTGCTGTTGCAGATTTTCCAGTTGTCTCGTTCTTTACAGTTACTTGGAATCTTGCTCCTGGAAGGTCCGCACCAGTACCAGCATCGTGTTTCTTAATCTTTATATGTCCTTCGCCTTCTGGTGTATTGTAGCCTTTAACAACTACTTTACCACCTTCTGCTTTAGCCTCTATTGCATCCTCTCCATCATCTTTATCAGTGCCATCAGGACATTCGATTTCTTCTACATTACTTGCTACTCCATTTGTTACTGTCCATTTTATTATCTTCTTTCTAGTCCATTTAACGTGTCCTTGGCATGCTACTTCTTCAATTTCAACTTCTATTGTTCCAGACCATCTATGGTAAACATCTATACCAATTTCGCTCCATTTTATTTCTATCTTTCCATTTGATGTTTCGAAATTAGATACCTTCTTATTTTCAGAACCATCTAGGTTTTTCTCTGTTCTTGTAACTTTGAATTTAAATGAAGCTGGTGTCTCACTCTCACTCGTTCCGTCCCAACTATATTTAGTAAAGTCAAATATAGTCTCATCCTTATCATCGTAGCATATTAGCTTTGTTGCATCTGTCTTACCATATGCCTTACCCTCGTGTTCAATCTCAACATTGTCGTTTGTTGATTGTACATAAGCATTAGATGTATTTTTTGAATTGGTTACTTTTCCTTTTTCATATTTAGATATTATTGTCTTCTTTACATCATTAGCCCATTTTACATATCCATCAGGTGGTGTAATTTCTGTTACTTCGAATGTTACATCTCCTGAGTATATTTGTAGTAATTCTGAGGCTTTTACTCCGCCATTACTATTTTCATAAAATTCTAATGCAGAATGCTTGAAAGGTATTGATGTAATTGAGCCTAAGATTTCATCGATTGTTAATGATTTTCCTGTTGCAGCACTCGTCCATGTGCCAGAGCATATCTCTTGTAATTCGCTAGAACTGATTTGACCAGCTTCAAGCCAACTAATTATTTTTTCTTTAGAAATATTATTTGTAGCACTTTTTAGACTATTGTTAATCCAAGTGCTTAGATTTCTTTTATCCTGTATAGCATTACTGTACCTTTGGAATTCCTCTAGTTTTTCATCATATGCAGCTTTTACACTGTCATATTGACTAGACTTACTATTGTAAGCTTGTTCCGCACTATATTGAGAAGTTCTCGCACTTTGAAGTTCGCTACCCAATGCCTGTGCGACCCCATTACGCGAGTCTGCTTCCTTGCTCCATTCGTCATATTCTGGCTTCCAGTCCAACCATAATTTGAAGTAGTCATCATACTCCTCAGAGAAATCGTAATATGCAGTCATATTTGGAGGATCTTCACCCAAAGCATTGCCCATCAAATCACTGTAGTAGTTACAATACCACACGATACCATATTCGCCCCATATGTCGTTGTATAATTCGCTAGCATAATCGTCCGCGTCCTTCCAAGAGTCATAAGCATCATTATACTCTTCTTGTAATGAGTTTACTTCATCTATCCAATATTGATAAACTTGACCAGTTTTTCCGTTTTCGTCAGGATAACGTGTATCGAGTTCATCTACCAAGCTATTTACTTGGTTTGCTAAATCATTCACTTCTTGTTCAATATTTGGATTTGCATTTATTATTTCGTCTAATTCTTTATATATCTCAGTGTTACTCAAATTTTTTTCAATTTCTTCACTTATAAGTTTCCTTATATAATATTTTATAGTCTCTCTTTGTTCCAAATTTGCATCTGGTAATTTGAATAATTCTGATGCATTGATACTATCTAATTTGTTTCTTATAGCTTCATCTGATGTCAAAACATCTTTAAAGTAAACCTGTGTTGAAGGTGTCATTGTGAAACTTTTTGCTCCATCAACATTTACATCGAATTCTCCACCATTAATAACATTACCATTAGCATCTCTTTTTTCTAATTCTATAAAAATAGGATTGTCGTCTTCTCCATCTGGAGGTGTCTCAGGCTCATCACCTGGAATTTGAGGTGGTGTAACTGGTGGTTTGTGTTCTCCTTCCCCAATTGTAGGAGTTTTTGTACAACCACATGGAGATGTAGTTACATCCAATGGAACATCTACTTGTTCTTTATGTGGCGTAGCATTTCCATCTGTTTGGAATTGAGGAGCAGGCTGGAATTGGCCATTTCCTGGCTCCATTACAGAAATCGTTACATCATATGTATTATATGTCTTTATTATCCTTAGACCTACTGGATATGGTTCATCATTCATTGCACCACTTTCACAAGAGCAGCCTTCACATTCTCCTGGACATTGATGATCAAAACATGCACATTTTACTAGAGTTTTTATTCCTTGTCCGTCAACTACGATATTAAATGAATCTGTGGCTGCCATAACATTAGCTAAATTTGTATCACTAGTTATATCAAGATAGCCTGCAGGAGAAGTGTATCTTATTCCGTCTGTACGAGTTGATCCATCTGACATAATTACTTCTACTGTTATAACTAAATCAGCAAGACCTGTAGGGTCGGTAGTTATACCGCTCTGTCGTAAATGGGAAATCATATGAATCATCAAAATCCCCATCAAATCCTTCTTGGTTCTCAGCAAAGTCTGAGTATTGAGAAGCAGCATTTTTTAGTGTTGCAGGATAGTAACTACCCATATCATAATCTGATGCTCTTTTTCCGAGCACATTGTTCTAGCTGTGGAGCAACCGTTCTAATGGCATCTGCATTTTCTGACGCAAATAATTCTGGAAGGATATATTGCTCCATATAACTTCCGAAGTTACGGTTACCCGTACCATCACCATATCCCCCGATTAGCTATAGTATATGCTACTCCTTGTAAATAACTATTTTTTATTGTAATTGTGCCATTTGGGCCCATTATATCTACAATGCCATCATGAATATGTAATATAGTAGAAATACCAAGTTGTAGTTTTCCTGCATATGCGTCACTAGCGTTTTCATAATTTACATGAGAACTTAACCATTCTCCACCAGAAGTTGCCCCATCGAAATATCCATTACCGAATGTATTCTTATCTCTATGCATACATCCCCAACTATCATGGGCCCCCTGGTTCCATCTATAGTTTGCATTGTAAGGAGATGCTTCTAGTCCACCATCCATACCTGCACTTGTTCCGCTGATATTTTGCAGCTTGGGCCCTATCCCATAGTCCTCTGTTTCTTAGTTCTTGCTGAAGTGCTGGATCATTCAAACAACTTAAAGAATAATCGTAAGATGGAGCTTTATTATATTCCTGTCTATAATAGAATAGCCAATCTATCAAATCATCTTTCTGACCTGGTTTAGGATTATATATGTCATAGTTTCCTACCATATACTCGAGATATGTTACATAATATTCATAGTAATTTTCGTCCCATTCCTGCTTTTGTGCTGGTGTATATTCAAATCTTTGTGTCTCGTCTGGGTCAGCATCATCACCCGAAGCTGCACTTACTTTTGATTTTGGAAGTAGTAGAATACTAAATACAATTATAATCAAAACTATTTTAGATATATTTTTTAATATTTTTTTCATACTTTTACCTCCTTTCCTCTATATTTTCGTTACTAGAACTTTACGTTTTATTATATATATTCCACCTGCTAATACTGATGATATAACAATTAATCCTAAAGCAATACCAACATATGTTAAAGCACCAGTCTTTATTGTTATAATCATATCAGCTGAGCTTAAGTCATCTTCATTTTGTACCTTATTTCCTGGAGTAGAATCTATATCGTGTATTCCTTGTGTATTATAGTCTTCTGCTATCTCAGCAGTATTGTTTATTATCTCTGCAGAATCTTCTTTTAATACTTTTGTAAGTACTAAAGTTATTTCTTTAGATTCTCCTGGATTGATTACAGTATTTTCTAGTTCTTTTGTATATATATTACCATCTGAGTCCTTATACCATTCTTTGTTTATCTCTGAGCTAAATGTCATATCCTTTGGCATATAGTCTACTATTTTGCCAACTTTTCCTGCTACGTCTCCTTCATTTGTTACAGTTATCTTATATTCTACTGTTATCTCAGAGCCTTTCATATATTTTGATGGAATCTCTATTTTTGCAAGTTTATTGTTCTTAAATTTATTTGTCTTAGTTCCTTGTTTATTTTGTACTATTACAGTATTTACTATCTTGTCTAGTTTCAAATCAAATTTTTGAGATTGTTTTAATCCTAAGTCTATATTTGATGCATTTGAACTATTTAATTTAATTATGTCTGTAACTGCAACTTGTTTCTTCTCTCCATTTATTGTTACTTCTCCACTTGTTGCATCTGAGTTAACATTACTTGCAACTCCGCTTGCTTTATATATAGTTGGAGAATAAACTTGTGTGTCATATTCAAATACTGCTATATATTCTCCTGATGATAATCCTGTAAATTCATATGCTCCATTATTATCAGTAACAGCAGTTACTATATTTCCGTTCTTATCTTTTACATATTCAGATGTTTTATTGTTCATCAAGTATACTTTTACACCTTTTAAATTTTCTTCTCCACTATTTCTTTGACCGTTAGAATTTTTATCAATCCATACAACACCTGAAACTTTTAGGTTATTTTTTTCTTGTTCAACTGGTGTATCCGGTGTATCTGGTGTATCCGGTGTATCCGGTGTATCCGGTGTATCCGGTGTATCTGGTGTATCCGGTGTATCTGGTGTATCTGGTGTATCTGGTGTATCCGGTGTATCCGGTGTATCTGGTGTGTCTGGTGTATCTGGTGTGTCTGGTGTATCTGGTGTGTCTGGTGTATCCGGTGTATCCGGTGTATCTGGTGTGTCTGGTGTATCCGGTGTATCCGGTGTATCTGGTGTGTCTGGTGTATCTGGTGTGTCTGGTGTATCTGGCGTGTCTGGTGTATCCGGTGTATCCGGTGTGTCTGGTTTTGTTGGATTGTCTGGATTTGTTGGGTTATCTGGATTATCTGGATTGTCTGGATTATCCGGATTATCTGGGTTATCTGGTGTGTCTTGTTTAACTGTTTTCCTTAAATGATATGTTACCTTATTTGTTTCGAAATTATCAAACAATGATCCCATTATAGTAGCATAATTTGTTATTGTGTTACCTTTTGCTAATCTTTCCGATACTTGTACTGTGATTATTATTTTAATTGTTGAACCAGCTTTTAATTCCAAATCTCTTATTGTTATATTGTTATAATTAGTAGTTTCTGTTTTCTCATTTCCGTTCTGCATCTATAATAGTATAACTTTTTGCCTTTAAACCTGCAGGTAACTTATCAGAAATATTAAGAAATCTTTCGTCTACTATTCCACTGCAACTTATCTCAATTGTATATGATATTTCGTCTCCATCTTCAACATAATTGTCTTCTTTGTTTCCTGTCATATTAGCTGTTACATATAGTTTATTTTGTATAATATCACGACTATATACATTTGATTGATAAGTAGTATTTTTGTATGTACTTGAAAGTCTTAAGTCTATTGTTTGTGAATTACTTCCCGTTGGTAATGATCCTGTATCGAAGTCCATTTCAATTTGACATACTGCTCCAGCTTCTAGGTAAGGGATTTCAAATTCAACTGTTGTTCCTTTATCTTCAGCTTGTAGTGTTATCATTTCTTCTGAGCCATCTGCTTTTACTTTATGTGCTAAAATCTGATTAAATATTAAGATATAAGGTTTTTTTAAACTTAGTTTTATATTATCTAACTGTTCACTAGAAATATTTTTAACATACATTAAAAACTCAGTACTACTATCTGAAGAGCAGTCAACTTCCTCATTATAAGCATAGTTAACACCTAATTCCAAATCAGCATCTACGATAGTATTATCCGCACTTAAAGTTTCATTTAGTGTTTCGTCATTTGTGATTTTAACATTTGATGTCAAATTTTCTCCAGCTTTTCCTTCATTTACACAAAGTGTAAATGTTGTTTCACGTGTTTCTTCTGGATTTAATGAAAAATTGTAGTTAAGTGTTTCATCTGTAAGTTTGTTATATGCATACAATGCAGGTGTGCCATCCTCATCAGGCCTTTGAACCATTTTTAATCCATAGAATGTACCATTTCCTTTTGATACTTCTAAATTATATGATTGTTCTTTGTTTGTTTTATTTGTTATTGTTACTTTATAGTCTATATATTGTCCTTCTTTTACATTTTCATCTTTTGCCATTTGTCTTCCAGATGTTGATAGAATTATATTGGCTGAAATTTCTTCATTATCTATTGTTTGATATACTTCTCCTTGTTTTACTTCTCCTTGTTCTACTTCTGGAGGTGTTTCTAACACAACATCTCCTGATTGTTCTATTTTTGTTATATTGTTTTCTGTTACTTCTCCATTTTCGCCTTCTTCTACTTCATTATAGTATACTGCAAATGTACTATGTGTCTCTTTTTCTCCTCCAATTTTTTCTGGAATTTGAATACCATAACTGAATGATACTCTTTCGCCTACTGGCATTTCTGTATCATTTAAGTCTATTAAATATGATTTTGCTTCTGATAAGTCTTGTAATTCTGTTGTCCATTCGTTTTTATTCTCTCTACTTGCTTTTTCGTTAGTAGAATAATATACTGTTACATTTTCTGGAGCAATGCCCATGTTTGCTGTAATTTTATCTACCATGTTTGCTGTAAATGTACTATTTAAGCTTTCTCCTGATACTATATCTGTATTTCCTTCTGATGGGATTCTACCAAGGATTTCTATATTATTAATCTTCTTATCTGTACTATTTATTACATCTAATGTAACTTGTGCATTTTTCTTATCAGCATTTGGAAGGATTTGTGCAACTTCTGTTCCTTCTAGTGCTTTTACTTCTTTATTCTCATTATCATATCCAATTATTGCATTTTTTGTTAATACTTTATTTTGTGCTCCATATTTTATTTTAACTTCTGTTTCATATCTATCTGAATCTTCGTTTGCTATGTATACTTTTATGCTGTCTTCTATTGCAGGTGTCAATTCATTTACATATGCATTTCCATATATTGTAAGTTTTGTTCCGTTTGTTACAGCAGAAGTATTATACTCTGTTTGTTCTCCTGTCAATGATACTTTTATATATACTTTTCCATTTTCTTTGTATTTTTCTATGTTGCCTATTTGTAATCCTTGTTCATATAGTAGTCCTACTTTTCCACCTTTTAAGTCTTCTATATATGAAGGAAATTCTAGTGTTATACTTGGATTTTTATATAAGCTTTTATCTTTGTCACTTGTGTCTAATACAGCTTGTATTTCTATTTCTGTATTTTCTCCTGATGTTGAAAGTGTGTCTTTGTTAATAGATACTTCTGCAGTTGTTTTTGGTTCTATTAAAGCTATATCTTTTGATACTATTCCTTTAAATAGGTCTGTATCTTGATATTTTACATTTCCTGTAACTGATGTTTTTAAACTATTAAATGCTTTTATTTGCAATTTATCATATTCTAATGGTTTAATTTCTCTGCCATTTTCAACTTTTATTATTCCTTCTGCTATTGGTTTTGATGTTTGTAATTTTATATATGTAGTTTCATTTTCATAATCGTATTCTAGGTTGTCTTTATTTAATGTAGATATTATCTCTCCATTTTCGTCTAATATATTTATATATCCATCTTCTCCAAGCATTTCAACTAAATTTTCATATGTTATTTTTGTATATGTATATAATGGTTTTGATGGGAAGTTATTTTCTTTTTCGTCAATATAGTTTGTTTCTTCTTCTATCATAATGCCATCTACTAATTCACTATATCCAACATTTGTAGTTATTGTTTCTACATATATAGTATTGTCTGCTCCACTTGTTTCCATATAACCTTTATCTAATTTTTCTTCATTTAATTCTATATCGTAGCTTACGATTTCTCCAATTTCTTCTTCAAGTGTTACAACTTCTGATATATTTTGTGAGGTTATTTCTTCTTCACTATCATATTTTTGTATATTACTACTTACATTTAACTCTACTTCTGCTGTTTCTGTTATTGCTTTTTCATCATATATATATGTAACCATTATTTCGTCAGCAGAATCTTTTACCCAAGATACAGTTCCATCTTCTTTTTCTTGGTTTTGTAATAATAGAGTTATTATTCCATCTTCATATGTATATTCATCGCTTGTGAATACTTTCTCTTCTCCATCATTTGTTGCCTTTGTAGAAATTGCTGATATAACAACTGATGTAGGTTCTACTTCATTTATTTTAGGGGTTTCTATTACTAGTTCTGTTTGTTTTACAGGTAATATATTATCCTTTAAATTTGATTTTATAGAAGTTTGAAGAACTACTCCTTTTTCTCCATTTATATCGAATTGAACATATTTATTTATTTCTTGTGATAGTTCTGCTTCTGCTTCTGCTTTTATTCCAGCATATACTTGTATTTCTTTTGATATTTCTCTTTCTTTTCCTTTTGTATTTACATATGTTCCTTCTAATATAATATTTGATGGTGAGTTAAATTTTTGAACATCAAAATTTGAATCAGTGTTCATCATGATTGGTAATTCTATTACTACTGATTCATCTGAATTAATTTTATTTAATTTAACTATACCATTTTCTGCATCTATGCTTTCTACATATGCTATTTCTTCTTCTGTTTCAACTAATTTAAAGTTTGAATTTTGAAGACCTATTTTTGCATCTGTAAGATAGCCTTCTGCAAGATTTATTCTTAAATATAGTTTTTCATTATTTTCTGCTATATTTACTTTCTTGCTGTGTGTTTCTTCTCCTTCCTCTATAAAATATGCGTCAAATTCCATGCTTGCTTTGTTTACTGCTGTGTCTTGCTCTTCTAATTCTGCACTCATGGCAAATGCTTCTTGGGTGGTTATTCCAAGTACTGCTACATTTGCAAATGTTAATATGAATGCAAGAGTTGCAGCAAGTAGTTTAGTAATTGTTTTTCCGTTCATAGAAATTCCCTCCTAAATTCTAATAATCTAATTTATATTATACTCGTTTTTTAAACATTTTTCAATATTTTTTGGCAAATTTTTTATGTAAATTTTGTTTTTTTACTTTTTAGTATAATCTAAATTATTTTACCTTAATATTCTACATTATATATTTTTTTTTTCAAGACTTTTTTTTAGGCTCTGTTTTCATCCTGTTTTTTTTCTCTACGGAAGGTATTTTTTTAATTTTATGCTTGTATATTATTTTTTTATTACATTTTTATTTCAAAATTGTAACATTTTTCATTTTTTCTTAGGGACAAGTGATATTTCTTTATTCTTTTTGTAACGTTTTTTTGGTTTCTTCATACTATGTTACTATAATTTAGCATATACTTTTACAGTAGATGAGTTTGAAAGGAATGATTATAAATATGAATAATGTTGATGTTAATAAGCTTATGGGTATGCTCTCTAAAATGGATAAAAAAGATTTAGAAAATGGGCTTGCTCAGGTCTCTAAAATGCTTAATTCTAAGGATAAGGATGCTATTTTAAAGGATATTGAGAAGTTAAATAAGTGATACCTAGAACAAAGCGCCTCGGCGCCCTTTGTTCTTGCCGATTTGAGTTTGCGACTGTAAGGAGCAAATCTCAAAGGCTATGTTTAAGCTTTTTATTTAATAGGAATTTCGAAGAAATTTCTATTAAATAAAAATATGGATAGAAAGGATGGTTTTTAAATGAATAATGAAGACATGTCCGAACTTTTTAGTAAGTTTAGCAATATGATTAATGAAGGTAATATTCCTGATGAGATGAAGAATATCTTGTCTTCTCTTTCTTCTAACAGTTCTAACAATGATAGTTCTAATACTTCTAATTCTTCAAGTTCTAATGGTTCTACTTCAACCTCTGCATCTGATTCTTCTATTGATTTTGAAACTATCCTTAAAATGAAGTCCATGATGGATAAAATGAAAAATGTTAATGACCCTAGAGCTAATTTGCTCCTATCTCTTAAGCCCTATTTAAAGGAAAGTAGAAGAGAGAAAGTAGATCAATATGTTAAATTTTTAAGCATGAGTAAGGTTTTGGAGTTTTTTAATAACTCCGGAGGTGAAGCAAAAAAATGATTCCTTCATTTTTTTATAGAAATCCATATAAAAATCCATTGAATTTCTATCCATATAATAGGTATAATGGTTTTTCTTACGGAGATAAGTTTTTTAATAAAGAGCATCAAAGTAAAACTAAAAAAGAGCCAGAAAAAAAAGATTTTGAAGATAGTCATTCTAGTGTACATAAATCCAAGAATGTTAACCAAAATTTCGATGATATACTTCTTATTGCTATTATCTTTTTCTTATACAATGAAGGCGTCAAAGACGAAAGCTTATTTATCGTATTGGTGATGCTACTTTTTAATTTCTAAAGCAAAAGAGATGCCTTCTTCCATTGCATCTCTTTCTAACTATATGACTTACGCTGAACTTTTAGTCATCTTCTAAGCTATACTCCTATTTTACTACTAAAAAATGCTTTTGTCAAACTTTTTTGTATAGTTTTTATATAAAAAGATTACTTCTCTACTCTAGTATTATTTCTTTATCCTCTACATATGCTTTTGTCTTAACCGTTTCTTCTCCCTCTTCGTCTTCCTCGTCATTCTTTTCAATTTCCTTTACAATATTTGCAATTCTTATTTGTGGTGCTTCTATTGAAGTTGCAGCAATTATTGCTCTCTTATTTCCTTTTGCTCCCGCATGTGCTAACCCTCTTATTGCTCCTAAAACTATTATATTGTCTTCAGCAATAACTTCTGCACCTGCATTAATGTCTCCAAGAACTACTATGCTTCCTTCAAACTCTATTCTATTTCCTGATCTTAAAGAGCCATTGTGTAATTTTGTTACTGATTCTTCAATTTTTCTATTAAAAGATTTTTCTATTGTGTGAAGTCCTAATTCTGTTTTTTTAGCTACATCATTACTATGTTTTCCTCCTGCCATTTTTATACATCCTTTCTTTATATAATTAATTTTGTATTTCTGCATATGGTATTGCTGTTAAGTTTTCTTCTACATGCTTTTCATTCATTCCAAAATATTGTGCAATTATATCTTTTGCAGCATAGCATGCTAAGCTTCCTGAACCACCATTTTCTATTACTACTACTATTGCAATTTGTGGGTTATCATAAGGTGCAAATCCAACAAATAACGCATTTGTTCCATTATTTGTTTGTGCTGAACCCGTTTTTCCTCCTATCTCTATATTGAAGTTTTTGAAGATTGAGTATGCTGTTCCTCCTCTTTCACTTGTAACGCCTTTCATTCCTTCAAGTACTGCATTAAGATTTTCTTCACTTATTTCTATATCTGGTTCTTCATTATTTGTAATCCCTAATTTTTCATTTACTTTTGCTTTTACTTCGTCCCTATTTACTTCTGTTCCATCTGCTTTTATTACTGATTTTACTATTGTAGGGTTTACTTGTTTTCCTCCATTTACTAATATACTAATATATTTTGCCATTTGTATTGGAGTAAAGCTATGATATATTTGTCCTATTGCTGCTGATAAAGTTCTTCCAACTGACCAAGATTCGCCTTTAGCTTCTGCTGTTTCTGGGCTTGCTAAGGTTCCAGCTGATTCATTTGGAAGTTCTATTCCTGTTTTTCTAGAAAGTCCAAATGCTCTTGTATATTTATCTAATGTTTCTATTCCTACTCTGTATCCCATTTCATAGAAGAAGTAGTTGCATGATTGTTTTATTGCATTCGTGATATTCAAGTATCCATGTCCTCTATGATATTGCCTATATATCCAACATTCTGGATTATGTCCCCTTGGATATACTCCTGTATCATTTACCTTTTCTTTTATTGTTACTGCACCTGTCTGAAGTGCAGAAATTGCAGTTACCATTTTATAGGTAGAACCTGGTGCATATGCTCCATATATTGCTCTATTTATAAGCGGATTATTGTTTTCTGCTGAGTTATATTCGTTCCATTTTTCTTTTGATATACCTCCTACAAATGATGTTGGTTCAAAATCTGGATAACTTGCCATTGAGAGAATTTCTCCTGATGCAACATCCATTACCACTATTGCTCCTGCATTCGCATTATATTTTTTATTGTCATATGCTCCACTTTTTATATTGTTGATTGTTTCTTCTAAGGCATTTTCCGTAATTGCTTGTAAATTTGCATCTATTGTGAGTACAACATCTGAGCCTGCAATCGCTTCTTCTTCTATTGCTTCATTTACTATCTCTCCATCTACTGACATGTCTATTTGTCTTTGGCCGTTTTGGCCTCTTAGATATTCTTCGAATACTGATTCTATTCCTGCCTGTCCATATATATCGCTCATTGCATAGCCTTTGTCTTTATTTGCCTTATATTGTTCTTGAGTTATTGAATTTGTGTATCCTATTATGTGCGATGCAAGTGCTCCATTTGGATAACTTCTTTTTGAGCTTTGCCCTACTGTTACTCCTGGGTATTTATCGCTTTGTTCATTAAATATAAGTGCACTTTTTCTGCTTATATTATTTGATATTGTAAGGGACTTTGTTGAGCTATAACCTTCTGATGCTATCCTATATCTTATAATAGCAATTTTCCTTATCTCGCCTATGTCTTCATTTTCTATTTCATATTTATTTTTGAAATAATAAAAGGCATCTTCTGCCGTTGTATCTTCTCCTAGGTTATATTTTTTTAGCCAAGCTTTTTTGCTGTCTTCGTTTGTGAAGGTGTATTCAAATGGATTTATCTTTATTGGGAATGTGTCTGTGTAGCTATCTCCGTTTTCTTCAAGTGTATTTATAATCTTTAATGCTGTATCATTTAATACATTTGTGCCTAGTTTTGTTTTATACATTTCAAGTGAAAAGGTCATTTCTGCTCCTGCAAGTTCGTTCCCATTTCTATCTAATATGTAACCTCTTGATGCATAAAGTGTGCTTTTTCTTGTAAGTCTTGTATTTGATGTTTCTCTGTACTCTGCTCCATTTACTATTTGTAAATTAAAGAGTTGAATTATAAGTACTATTCCTATAACATATATTAGCCCACTTAAAGTATTATATCTAAGTGATATATTGGGTAATTTTTTCTTTCTATATTTTTCCAAGGTTCCTCCTTTCTCGCTTTGTTTATATTTGCTTAAAAATATCTTGTAAGTATTTGTGGATTTTTAAATATGTCTTCTATCTTATATCCAAATTTTTGCATTAATGGATATAGGATTATTGTTAGAACTGCATTGTATATGATTTCTATTAATAATTTTTGTATAAATAGCATTATTTCTACATTTGATGTTAAAACTATTGATTTATATACATATACAAAAGTTTCATATATTATAGTTGCTCCCATTACTAATAGAATGACCGTTATCTTGCTGTCTTTTGATAAGTTTTTTTCTAAATATCCACCTCCAAAGCCTATAAGACCTAAAGTTACTGCTGATATTCCTATTACTTTACTTCCTAATATGTCTATTATGAAACCAAATATTCCTCCCATAATTGCTCCATATCTTCTGCCCGCAAATAATCCGTATCCAAAGTACTAATATGATAAACACATTAGGCTTTATGCCTGCAATTGTAAACCAGCTAAATAGGTTTATTTGTAGTAAATATATAATCACAAATGCTATACATAATAATATTATGGTTAATGTTTTTTTCATTTATCTTTTCCTTTTTTCTATTTTTTTATAACAAGAACTGTTTCTAACTTGTTAAAATCAACTGCAGGTTCTATCCATGCATATCTATCTAAATTATTTAATGTCGATACTACTTCTTTTATCTTACCTATTATAATTCCTTTTGGGTATATTCCTCCCATTCCTGATGTTTCAACATCATTTCCTTCAACAATATCTGCTGATGTTGGTATATATGTTCCTCTTAATTTTCCATCAGTTAAGCTTCCTCTACATATAATGCTATCTTGTGTATTGCTTATGCTTGCTGATACTGCACTTGATGAATCTATTATTGTTTGAACTTCTGCTGTTTCGTCTGTTACAGATATTACATATCCAACTAGTCCTTTATCTGCAATTACTGTCATATTTACATCTATTCCGTCTTTCTTTCCTGCATTTATTACATATATACTACTATAATTGCTTACGTCTTTACTTATTATGTATGCAGGTACTGTTTCATATTGTGTGTATTTTTCTGTCAAGCCTAAGTATTCTTTTAGTGTTTGATTTTCTGCTTTTACTATCTCTAATTCTCTTAATTTTTGTTCTAATTCACTGTTTTGTTTTTTTAATTCATCATTTTCTGTTTTTAAATTGTCCATATTGGTAAAAAAGTTTGTATTTCCTGTGACTTTATTTTTAAGGTAAGTGTATCCTGTTTGAATTGGCATAACTACTTTGCTAAATGCATTTTCGATATATGAAATACTATCTGATTTAAGATTAGATAAAAATACTAATAAGATTAATATTATTATTGTAACTATTATTCCTATAATTCCTGTCTTTTTCTTATACACTTTAACCTTTCCTTCCTATCTTCTCTTTCTTGAGTTTACAAGTACACTTTTTAATTTTTCTAAGTCTTCTAATGTTTTTCCTGTTCCTTTTACAACACTTTGCAAAGGTTCTTCTGCTATAAATACAGGCATTCCTGTCTTTTCGCTTACTAATTTATCTAAGTTTTCTATTAAGGCTCCTCCACCTGCAAGTATTATACCTTTTTCCATAATATCTGATGCAAGTTCTGGTGGAGTTTTTTCAAGTGTAAGCTTTATTACATCTATTATGTCTGATATAGATTCTTGCATCGCAATTTGTATTTCTGACGATGTAATGACTATATTTTTTGGAAGGCCTGTGCTTAAATCTCTTCCTTTTATTTCCATTGTTTTTTCTGTCATAAGTGGAAGTGCACAGCCTACTTCCTTTTTTATTTCTTCTGCAATAGTATCTCCTATTGCTACATTATATGCTTTTTTTATATAGTTAACTATGTCTTCATCTAGTTCATCACCCGCAATTCTAATCGAATTGCTAACTACTATTCCTCCAAGAGATATAACTGCAACTTCTGTTGTTCCTCCTCCAATGTCAACAATTATATTTCCACTTGGTTCTGCAACATCTAGCCCGCTTCCAATAGCTGCTGCCATTGGTTCTTCTATTAAATATACTTCTCTTGCACCTGCGTGCATTACAGATTCTTCTACTGCTCTTTCTTCTACTTCTGTAATTCCTGATGGAACTCCTACTACTACTCTTGGTCTTCCTATTTTATATTTTGATGATACTTTTTCCATTAAGTTTCTGAGCATTAGACGTGTTGCAGAAAAATCTGCTATAACTCCATCTTTTAATGGTCTTACTGCTTTTATCTGTTCTGGTGTTCTTCCGAAGCATTTCTTTTGCTTCATTTCCTGTTGCTACTATATTGCCTGTCTTTCTGTCTATCGCAACTACTGATGGTTCATTTAATACTATTCCCTTCCCCTTTACTGTTAAAAGTATATTTGCTGTTCCTAGGTCTATACCTATATCTTTTGAGCCGAATTTAAAAGGTATCATTTTACGTTACATCCTTTCCATTTACTAAATGCTTATTTTTATTTGCTATCTTATAGCTTTCATAATACTTTCAGAGCCATTTTCTGCGATTATAATATGGTCTAATATTTCAAGTCCAAGTAGTTTTGCAGAATCTATTAGCCTTTTGGTTAATTGTATGTCTGCCTCACTTGGAGTAGATTCTCCGCTTGGATGATTATGTACAATTATTATTCTAGTTGCATTTATTTTTATTGCTTCATGAAATACGTCTTTTGGTTCTAACATTGCAAAGTTTGTTCCTCCATAAGACAAATCAATTATTTTTTGTATTATGTTTTTTGTGTTTAAAAGTACTATTTTTGCTATTTCTCTTTTTTCGTATCTTAACTCATTCCTTAGTAAATCAGCTATATCTTGTGAATTTTTTATTTTGATATTTTGTACATTCAATGGCTGTGAGATTCTTTTTGCTATTTCACATGCTGCTATTATTTGGATTGCTTTTACTTTTCCAATTCCTTTTATACTGCACAATTCTTCTATTGTAACATTTTGTAAGAATCTTAAATCATTGATGTTTCTTTCTTTGTTTAACTTTAATACTTTTTGTGCAAGAGTTACTGCTGTATCTTCTCTTGTCCCCGTTTTAATTATTATTGCCAATAGTTCTGAGTTTGATAACCTTTTTGCACCATATATTTCTAATTTTTCATAGGGTCTTTCTGATGTTGGAAGCTCTTTCATTTTTAAACTCGTATTTAATCACATTCCTTTCTAACGCATAATTAATTTTTTTAGCCCCCACATCTATAATTTATTTATTTTTTATGCCTTTCTATATACAAATAATGCTACTGCAACTCCAATTATGCTTGCAATATTTATTTTGAATTGTAATGCAAATGTAAGTGTTAAGACTTTTAAATCTAATACTAATGGATCTGTTAGGCCAAATGTTTGTCCATATCCTAGCCACCATAAAAAGTCTATTTCTCCTGCTATCTCTCCAAGTAGACCTCCTAATACTATTCCTGCAAGTAAGAATAATAATAGTATCCACATATTTCTTTCTCTTGTTGCCATTTTTATCATTCCTTCCTTAGTACATTAATTGGTTTAATAATATTTTTCCGCATATATTATATATTGATTTTTTGTATTTTTCAAGTATAACGCATATATTTATTTATTTTTCCATAATTTTATTATTTCCTTTTTTTAATATTAGTAGTATAATATATATATATACTTTGGAAGGGTTGATGATTTTATGAAAATTGAAAAACTCAATGAAAATAAAATTCGTATTACATTAAATATAGATGATTTGAATGAGAGGAAAATTGATTTTCATTCTTTTATGTCTAATTCAATTGAATCTCAAGATATATTTTTAGATATGCTAGATAAAGCTAATAGAGAAGTTGGCTTTAATACTGATAATTGTAGATTAATGATCGAAGCTGTTGCATTAAAAGATGGTCATTTTGTTTTGACTGTTACTAAATTTGAAACTAACGACGAGATTTTACCTATTAAGAAAAAGAATTTACATATTAAAAGAAAAAGTCAAGCACTTAATTCGGGAAAAAATATCTATTCTTTTGAGTCTTTTGATACATTTTGTGATTTTTGTGTATTTTTAAGGGACACATTACATAAAAATGATTTTTCTAAACTTTTTAAAAGTTCGGACTTATATGAATATGATTCTAATTATTATTTAGTGCTTAGTGATATTGATATGTCTTCTCCAGATTTAAAATATATTTGCTCTTCTATTACTGAATTTGCTCATTTTGTAAATAGTTCTGAGCTTTTTGAGAGTAAATTAAAAGAATATGGAAAACTTATTATTAAGTCCTCTGCAATTACAACTTGTATGGAACATTTTTAATTATTTCTAGTTAAAGAGGGTAGTAGGTTATAAAAAACTTACTACCCTATGAATTTATTTTAGCCCATAATACTCTGCAATTAGTTCGTCTAATTCTACACTTATTTTATATATTTCTTCATAACTCTTTTTTTCTTCTATACTTTTATTTAATTCTTCTCTTTTTTTACATATTTTATCATTTAACATTTTTTATTCCTCCATTTTTCCGTTTTTCTTTCGTTAATGATAAAATACCATATTTTTTTGTGAAAGTCAATTTATTTCAAGCTTTTTAAGATTTTTTCGTTTGTCATATTTCTTCTTTTTTATTTGTTTTTTTATGGTGTTTTATACATTTTTTTGATTTTTCGACAGCACTTTTCCTCTTTGTAATACATTTGTAAACGTTTTGTAACAAATTATTCATTTCCTTCGACTATTGATGTGACTTCTTTATCCATTACAAGTATTTCTTTCATGACTTCTTCTGCATATTCTTTTGTTACACTATTATATTCTTCTAAATAGTCAAAGCTGTTTACTCCCTTAAAATAGTCTGCTAAAAACATTCTGGCACTTTCTTCTACGCTATTATATTCTGTAATGTATTCTCCATATATCTTCTTTTTGTTTCTTTGGAAGTCTTCTTCATTTAGTCCATTTTTTATTGCATTTTGTATTTCTTCATTTATTCTTTTTATTACTTCTTTTGGATTTCTTGATTGACCTGTAATTAGTGCATATGCATATTCTTTTGAATAGTCATATTCTAAATCTAATGCTCCAAGAAGTGTGTTGTTGTCTGATAGTTCCTTAAATAATTTTGAGCTACTTCCAAATAATGTATTTAATATTACTGTTATTGCAATATGTCTTTTTACCATATTTTCTCTTACACTATCTTTAAATCCTATGCAAAATATTGGGTTACTAAGTTCCATTTTTACTTTTATTTCTTTTTGATTTATTTCTTCTTGTTCTTTTGGATATATTCTTTTTGGTAGTTCTTTGTTGTCTTTTATTGTTATTCTTTTTTTGATTTCTCCTATTATTTCTTCTGGTACGAAGTCCCCGCATATTACCATCGCCATGTTTGATGGTGTATAGAAGTTATTATAACAGGTATATAACATTTCTTTTGTTATGCCTGATATAGATTCTGCACTTCCTGCAATATCAAGTCTTATTGGAAGTTCTTTATACATACATTTTATTGCATTAAGATATACTTGCCATTCTGGATAATCTTCGTACATATTTATTTCTTGTGTGATTATTCCCTTTTCTTTTTCTACGTTTTCGTCTGTATAATATGGATTTTGTATATAATCCATATATTCATCTAGTGCTTGATAAAAATTGTCTGTTGCTTCATATAGATATGCTGTATGGTCATTTGTTGTATAAGCATTTGCATTTACTCCTATTGCTGTTAATGTATCAAGACTATTTATTCCGCTTCTTTGTTCAAACATTTTGTGTTCTAGAAAATGTGCTACTCCGTCTGGTAAAGTTGTTGCTTCTTTTTCTCCTGGTAATATAAATTTATTGTCTATTGAGCCAAAGTTTGGGCCACATATTATATATTTTTTTCTAACATTTTTTCTTGGAAGTACCATTACAGTTAATCCATTTTCAAGCTTTTCAACATAAAGCTTTTCTTTTACTTTGTCATTTTCAATTATTTTCATGACTTAATTCTCTCCTTTTTATAGGTATATTTATAATAGATTTGCTTAATTTTTTAAGAAATATATAATATCAATATTTACTTTTTTCGCAAAATCAATGATTTCTTCTTTCGTAACTGCTTTTATCTCTTTTTCATATTCTTCAAAGGTCATCTTGTATTCTGATAATTCTTGGCCTAGATAGTAGGTTATTCCTGTGTCTTGTTCATCAGGGATTGATTTTATCATTGATATTATTCCGTTTTTTCCATTTGCTATATCTTCTTCTGTGAATTTTCCATTTTTCATGTCTTCTATTTGTTCTTTAATTAATTTTACTGCTTTTTGATAATTTTCTATTTCTATTCCACATTTTATAAATATACAATTTTTGTGTCTTAAATAGCTAGAACCTGCTGTATATGCAAGGCTATGTTGTTCTCTTACTATTTTAAACATTTTTGATGTGGCTGAGCCTCCAAGTATTGCATTATATACAACTGCTATATATTTTTCTTTCTTGCTTTCTTCGTCTATAGATAGACCAAGTACTAAATTTCCTTGTGTTACATCTGACTGTTCTATTACTTCTCTTGTTTCTTTATTGTCTAATTTTTGATTTTTTGTTTCGTATTTTGCTTCTCTTTCATTTAGTTTTTGAATATTTTGATTGTCTTTTATACTTTTGGTTATTTTTTCTTCTTCTACATCTCCTGAGACAAATATGTCTATTTTACATTCTGATAATAAATTTTTATAATATTCGTATAGATTTTGTGCATTCATTGGTTCTATGTCTTCTATATATCCATATTTGTATAGCCCGAATGGTTTGCCTTTAAACATTTCTTCTTGGCATCTATAATTTGCATATTGTGATTTATTATCTTTTTTGCCTTCTATTAATATTTTTAGTTTTTGCTTCTCTGAGTCTATATATTCTGTCTTAAACGCTCCATTTTCAGTTTTAGGGTTAAATACAATGTCAAGTAATGTGTTTATACCTCTTGTAGTTATGTTTTCTTCTGATGGCAAATATTTATTGTCTACTATTTCTAAATAAAATTTTAATACCTGATTATCTCCTGTTTTATCTATTCCGCAGTTAAAGTCTGCTCCATACATTTCTTCAAATTCTTTATTCATCTTCTCTATATTATCTAACGAATTGCTTCCTTTTCTTAATATCATTGGTATTATTGCATTTTTGCTTACGTTTTCTCTATTTAGTGATGTGGTTAGGAATACTGCGATTAAGTCTGTTTTGAAGTTGTCTGTTTTTATAAGATGTAGGTTAATTCCTTTTTTAATTTCTTGTTTTTGGTAATTCATAAAATAAAACCCTCCATTTCTTTTTTAGTATACTTTAATATTTCCAATTTATACAATATTGTTAAACAAAAAAAGAGCTATTTTTATTTACTAGCCCCCTTTTTATATTTTATTTTAAAATTTTCTCTTTCTTGCTGCCTCTGACTTTTTCTTTCTCTTTACACTAGGTTTTTCATAATGTTCTCTCTTTCTAACTTCTTGCATTACGCCATTTCTAGCACATTGTCTCTTAAATCTTTTTAAGGCGTCTTCTATATTACCATTATTAACTTTTACCTCTGACATTATTACTCCCCCCTTCCAGTGTACTTTAAATTTGCTTATTAATTATATCCCTTAGATATTAGTTTGTCAAGCTTTTTATACAAATAAACCAAATAAGTCTCCCATTGGTTTGTTTTCGTTTAATCTTTTTATTGCTTCAGCAAATAATGGTGCTATTGATAGTACTTTTATTTTTGGAGTTTCTTTTTCTTTTGGTAATGGTATTGTATTTGTAATTACAAGTTCTTTTAATGGTGAGTTTTCTATTCTTTCTACTGCTGAGCCTGAAAGAACTCCATGTGTGCATCCTGCATATATTTCTTTTGCACCAAATTCTTTTAAGATATTTGCTGCTTCTATCATTGAACCTGCTGTATCTACTTCATCATCAAATACTAATGCTGTCTTTCCTTTTACATCTCCTATGACTGTCGATGCTATTGCTCTATCGTCATTTCCTTCTCTTCTTTTGTCTATCATTGCTATTGGACAATTGAAGAATTTAGAATATTTATATGCTTTTTTCGAACTTCCAGCATCTGTTGCAACTATTACTAAATCTTTAAGGTTTTTCTCTTTAAAATATGTTTGTAATATATTTTGAGCTGATAGTCTATCACAGTTTATGCTAAAATATGCTTGTATTGCTGGATTATGTAAGTCACAGCTGATTACTCTATTTGCTCCTGCTGCTTGAATTAATTCTGCCATCAATTTTGCTGTTATTGGTACTCTTGGTTGATCTTTTTTATCAGATCTTGAATACATGTAATATGGTAATATTACTGTAATTCTTCTTGCTGATGCACGTCTTGCTGCATCAATTGTTATTAGTAATTCCATGACTCTCTCGTTAACTGGTGGTGTTGTTACTTGTATAAGGTATACATCTTTTTCTCTTACTGTTTCTAATAATTGTATAAATGTATTGTCATTTTTAAATTTCATCCTGTTTATTTTTCCAACTTCTATACCTAAATCGTCACACACCTCCTTTGTAAATTTGTCTGCGCTTTCGTTACATGAAAATACTTTGATATTTTCCATTTATACTTCCCCCTATTTTTTCAGAGTTTTAGCTCTTCTTCTATTTTAGCCTTTTTTTCACGAATAGTCAATATATTTGTCGGAATTTGTTTATACGATGTTACGATATAATGGTTTTATTTTAAAGAATAGCTGAAATGATTTATTTGAAAGAGCTGCGTAAGCGACCAACCGGAGCAACGCGGAGGGCGAATGGAGCAGTCTACATATAATATCTTTAATTTGTAGACTGCGACACCAAAGCTCTAAAAATAAATCATTTCAGCTATTCTATTGAAACACCCCATTATCCTGTTACTTCATAAGGAACAAGTCAAATTAAATATATTACTTCCTAACGGAAACAAAAACTTTAATGAAAATAGGCACCTTATTGGCGCCTATTTTTCATTATTCAAGCACATATTTCTTAATTAGACTAATTCCTCCTGCAAATGTTACTAGTATTATTAAGATTAATCCTACATAAATCTGTCCTACACCTGTTTTTACTGTTATTATGCTTGGTGCATCATCTATGTCGTCTTCTTCTGCCTTCTGGTTATCTGGTGTTGAATCTACATCTGGTACTCCTTCGTCGTTTTTGTCTTCACTTATTTCTGCTATATTTACTTTTTCTCCAAAGTTTTCTTTTCCATTTATCCATGTTAGGATTACTTCTACTTCTGCACTTTCTCCTGGTTTTAATAGCTTGTTTTCTAGCTTTTTAGTTCCTATTTTTCCTTCCCCTAGTTCGTACCAGTCTGGGTTATCTTCTTTTACAAATTTTAGTCCTTCTGGTATATAGTCTGTTACCTCTGTTGCATATCCTGCTATTTCTCCTTCGTTGGTTACTCTTATTGTGTATGCATATTTTACTTTTATTTTGTTTACATCCTTTGATTTTACTTCTAGTTTTACTGGGTCTTCATTCCTTGATGTTTCTGCTGTGTGACCCGATGCTATTTCTTCAGTCTTTCCATTTAATGTTACTATTGTCTTTGTTACCCATTTTAATAATGATAAATCAAAGTATTTTACTTTTACTTGGTCATAGTCTATATCGTCTTCATTATCTTTGTCATCATCATGATTATATACTTCGTCTCTGTTTGGTTTTGAGTCTATATCATCATCTGAATCTTTTGATATTTGAGCTGTATTTACTATCGTTCTTGCTTCTTCATCTTTTGTCTTTGCTTCATACGTTACTTTGAAGGCTATCTTTACGTCTCTATAATCTGGATTTTTGTCTGTTATCTCTCCTTCTTTGTTAAATGCTTTGATTTTGTTGTCTCTTTGTGCCTCTTTTTCTTGTTCTTCTGATAAATAGTCTGTTATTATATATTTTGCTTTGCTTACATCTGTTGTTTCTTCTTCATTTTCATCTAGCATTTTCCATCTATATTCTACGTTTGTTTCATTCTCTGGCAAGAATTCTAGTCCTTCTGGTACATCATCTGTTATTTCGTTTGCGTATCCATCTGCTTCTCCTTCATTATATACTCTTATTGTATATATTACTGTATCTCCTGTTGTTAATTCTACTGGCGTCTTTGTATGTTTATAGCTTAGCTTTCCGTCTTTGTATTCTACTTCTGGATACCTATTATTTACATTTGTATTTTCTACTTTTGTTATGAATTTTCTTAATGCTAAGTCAAAGTCTGGCTTTATTTGTACTTTCTCAAAGTCGTCGTCATCTTCTTGGCCTGGTACATAGTCTTTATCTGAATCTTCATCTTTGTAGTTTGGTCTATCTTTATCTTCTGGCAATTCGAAGTTATCATCTGGTTTTGAGTCTCTGTCTTCTTCTACTTTATTTCCTTCTTCGTCTTCTTCCTCTGTTATTTGGGCTAGGTTGGTTAGTATTCCGTTTCCTTCTGCTTTTTCATCTATTTCGCATACTATTTCTACATCTATATAGTTTAGTTCTCCATTTCCGTCATATGCTAGAAGTAATTTTCCATTTTCTCTTTCTTTATATACTTCGTCTCCTGCTGTATTTTCTTTGGCTGTTATTGTTGTTTTTACTTCTCTTGTCTTTTCATCATATTCCCATCCGTATTTTTTGTTTGTTTCATTGTCTGGTAAGTAGTTTAAGTATTTTGGTAAGTAGTCTGTTACTTCACTTGCGAAAGCATCTATTTCACCTTCATTATATACTCTTATTGTGTATGTTACTAAACTTCCTCTTTTTACCATTACTGGTTTCTTAGGGTGGTCATATTCTGATGTTGTGTCTGTATGCTTATCTATTTTATTTGTGTCTACTTTTGGCTCTCTTGATGTTTCTACCTCTTCTCCATCTACTTTTGATATATATTTTCTAAGTGATAGATCCATTTCAGGTACTACTACTATTACCTTTTCGAAGTCATCGTCATCTTCTTGGCCTGGTACATAGTCTTTATCTGAATCTTCATCTTTGTAGTTTGGTCTATCTTTATCTTCTGGCAATTCGAAGTTATCATCTGGTTTTGAGTCTCTGTCTTCTTCTACTTTCTTTCCTTCTTCGTCTTCTTCCTCTGTTATTTGGGCTAGGTTTGTTAGTATTCCGCTTCCTTCTGCTTTTTCATCTATTTCGCATACTATTTCTATGTCTATATAGTTTAGTTCTCCATTTCCATCATATGCTAGAAGTAATTTTCCGTTTTCTCTTTCTTTATATACTTCGTCTCCTGCTGTATTTTCTTTGGCTGTTATTGTTGTTTTTACTTCTCTTGTCTTTTCATCATATTCCCATCCGTATTTTTTGTTTATTTCATTGTCTGGTAAGAAGTTTAAGTATTTTGGTAAATAGTCTGTTACTTCACTTGCAAAAGCATCTATTTCACCTTCATTATATACTCTTATTGTATATGTTACTAGGCTACCTCTTTTTACCGTTACTGGTTTTTTAGAATGATTATATTCTGATGTTGTGTCTGTATGATTATCTATTTTATTTGTATCTACTTTTGGCTCTCTTGATGTTTCTATTTTTTCTCCATCTACTTCTGTTATAAACTTTCTTAATGATAAGTCTATTTCAGGTACTACTACTATTACTTTCTCAAAGTCATCATCATCTTCTTGTCCTGGTATATAGTCTTTTTTGCCTATTTCATCATCTTTATATCCTGGAAAATCTTTTGGTAAGTCTAAGTTTCCATCTGGTACTGAATCTCTATCTTTATCAACATCTGTTCCAGTTTCATCTGCTTGTTTTGTAATTTCTGCTATATTCGTTAATTTTAGTGCTGTTTTAACTGGCATTACTTGACAATGTACTTCAATATCAATATAGCTTAATACATCTTTTTCTTTATCATATGCTGGAATTATTACTTCATTTAATTTTTTGCCTACATTTGAGCTATTCATATTTTCTGAAACACCTGTAACAATGCAATTTTCTGTTGAAACTATTGTGTTATATGCATCTCCTGTTTCTTCTGTAACCCTCCACCAGTCTGCATTTTTATCTTCTCCAAATGCAACATATTTTAGGTTTTTATCTAAGTGGTCTGCTACTTCTTTAACTATCGCATTTACTTCGCCTTCGTTGTATAGTCTTAATGTATATGTTACAACGTCTCCAATTTCTACTTCAACTGGTACTTTGCTGTGATTATATATTGCTGTATCTTCTCCTTGTTTTAAGCCACTTGTTACAACTGTTGGTGCTCTATTATATTTTGTATCTCCTACTGCTGAAATGAATTTTCTTAATGCAACATCTATTTGAGGTATTTTTACTTTTACTTTTTCGAAGTCGTCATCATCTTCTTGGCCTGGTATATAATCTTTTTTGCCTATTTCATCATCTTTATATCCTGGAAAATCACTTGGTAAGTTTAGGTTTCCATTTGGAACTGAGTCTCTATCCTTATCAATTTCTTCTCCATATTCATCTGCTTGTTTTGTTATTTCTGCTATATTTGTTAGTTTGATTTCTTCTTCAACTGGTAAAACTTTACAATGTACTTCAATATCAACATAGCTTAATATGTCTTTTTCTTTATCATATGCTGGAATTACTACGTCTCCTAGTTTTCTTCCAACATTTGAACTACTAAGGTTTTCAGAAACTCCTACAACAACACAATTTTCTGTTGAAACTATTGTATTATATGCTTCTCCTTTTTCTTCAGAAGCTTTCCACCAGTCTCCATTTTTATCATTTCCATATGCAACATATTCTAAGTTTTTATCTAGGTGATCTGTTACTTCTTTAACTCTTCCATCTATATCGCCTTCATTATATAATCTTAATGTATATGTTACTATGTCTCCGATTTCTACTCCAATAGGCTCCTTGCTGTGATTATATACAGCTGTATTTTGTCCTTGTTTTAATGGGTCTGTTACAACTGTTGGTGCTCTGTTATATTTTGTGTCTCCTACTGCTGATATAAATTTTCTTAATGCTAAATCTATCTCAGGTACTTCTATTACTACTTTTTCAAAATCGTCATCATCTTCTTGGCCTGGTACATAGTCTAATCTGTTTGACTCATCATCTTTATATCCTGGTAAATTTTCATCTGATGGAAGATTGAAATTACCATTTGGTTTTGAATCTCTATCTTCTTCGATTACATTTCCTTTATCATCAGTCATTTTTGTAATTTGTGCTAGGTTTGTTATATTTTCATCATAATGTGCTGTTGACATAACCTTGCATGAGATTTGTATATCTACATAACTTAGTTTATAGCTTGCTGGCTCTCCTGTTTCTTTATTTGCTGGTATATATTCTGCTGCTGGAATTAATACATCTCCTAAAACTTTTCCAACTTCTCCTGAATCAATATTTCCTCCTACTCCAGTAACTATGCATGATTCTCCAACTGCTATTCTTGCTGTTTCTTCGTCTAATTCCCACCATGCTCCTTTATCATCTCCATAAGGAACATATTCTAAATATTTAGGTAGGTAATCTGTTACTTCTTTTATATATGTGTCAATTTCTCCTTCGTTATATAGTCTTAATGTATATGTTACTATATCTCCTTTTGATACTTTTACTGGTTTCTTTGTGTGATTATATTCTGCTGTTGTTTGTAAATTATTTCCTATTTCTGTATTTAATTTTGTTGTATCAGCGTTAGGTTCTCTTGAACTTTCTCCTTCTAATTTTACTCCATTTACTGCTGATATAAATTTTCTTAATGCAACATCTACTTCCTTTTCACTTTCTTTTACATTTACTACTGGTTGCTCATCTAAATTTGTTCCTGCTAAATAGACTGTTATGTCTCTTTCTGGTTCATATACGGCGTTTTTTTGTTTTAATTCATCTGCTGTTTGTTTAGCTTTTGCAATTAAAGATGTATATAATGTATTTGCAAACTTTTGTCTTTGTGTTCCGTATAATTCTCCTGCATTATATATGGTTTGATATGTCTCATATTTACCTTTTGTACCAAATATTTCGTCTCCGTCTATTGACATATATATTGCTGGTAAAGTATCGTTACTATATATCTTGTTAGAGTTTTCGTCTTCTTCGTCATCATTTGTAAAATACCATATTGCTAATTGTTGTATTACTTCTATATCTGCTCTTGTTAGTACGTTTTCTTTAAATTCTGTTTGTGTAAGTGTTCCATCTGTATATCCTGCATAATCTTTTAAATATTGTGTTAGTTGTTCATCTGTTGCATTTTCTAATAGCATATTATCTAATATCCACATTACTGCATTAAATTTGTCTTTGTTTTCTGCTTTGAATATTGTAACATCTGATTGTATTCCACCATTATATTTTTGTACCAATTCTTCATATTGCTTTGTCATTTCATAACTTGTAGTATATTCTACCGCTTTGTGGTCTAAATCGATTGATGTAAATCCAAGTCCTGCTCTTAAGCAATATATGTCTGGTATTAAATCTGTTGGTGTTCCATCTGGATTACATGTTACTAGATTCCATACATTTTTTACTTGGTCTGGATTTGCACCATATAATTGGTGTCTATATGTAATTTCTCCTTCTTTTCTTTCTTTAATTGTCGTTAAGTTTCCTAAGCTTTGGGCTTCTACATTACTTACAAAACTAAATATCATTAGTATAAATGCAAATATTAACAATGTTATAAATAATTTTTTAGTTTTCATACTTTACCACCTTTTTACATTATTACTTGTATTATATTTTATATATTTTTAGAATAAAGTCAATAGAAAAATGTAGCCTTATTTTGTTTTAAAAAAAGGCTCTCAAAATTCTTTTACGGAAAGTGCTTTTGCAAATATCACTTTCTAATTTGACATTTATATTACAATTATACAACATTTTTTACATTTTATCAATATATTATGTTAATTTTTTTGTGGAATGTTTATTTGCGTAAGGCTTATTTTTTTAACTAACTTCGGAATGAATATATTTAGTTTGACTCGTTCCTTGTTGGTCGTCTTATAACATTAACTAAAAAAGTTTAGAAACATTAACTAAAAAAGTTTAGAAAAACTATTGCAAATTAAAAAAAAATGTACTATAATATATTAATAGTTGGTACGGCGGGGTGTAGCGCAGTTGGTAGCGCACGTGGTTTGGGACCATGGGGTCGCAGGTTCGAATCCTGTCGCCCCGACCATTTTAAACAAGCTTTGTAAGTGCTTAAAATAAAGCAATACAGAGCTTTTATTTTTATAAAGTAATGCAATTATAATGCAATAAATTATACATAGGAATTGGATTTATATATCTCTTGAAAAAATATATGTTTATGTTATCATAATAAAGTAAAGGAGCAATTTTTATGAATATTTTGAATTTTATCTTAAATCACCAAGACTATTTAGAAGACTTAATTACAAGAAGTACATATCATTCAAATGGAATCGAAGGTAGTACACTTACTTATGCCGAAACTTATGCTATTCTTTATAATGATAACAGCTTTAAAATTCAAGGGAAAGAGCCTAGAGAAATTTATGAAGCTATTAATCATAAAAAAGCATTAGAATTAGTATTTAAAAATTTACAGAATAATGAACAATTTGACGAAAGATTTATAAAAAAATTAAATGAAACTATAAATAAAGATATTAAAAATACAGAAGGATATAGAAAAGTACAGGTCTTTATTCGTGGTAGTGAGCATATTCCACCAGAGCCAGAAAAGATACCAAATTTAATGAATTATTTTGTGTATAATTATAATCACGATGAACAAGATATTTTTGTTAAAATTGCTCAATATCACATTAAGTTTGAAAGCATACATCCTTTTGAAGATGGAAATGGAAGAACTGGTAGATTACTTTTAAATTATGATTTGCTAAAAAATAATATTCCTCCAGTTGTTATTGAAAAAGAGGATAGAGTAAAATATTTCGAATATCTTAAAAATAATGATATTACAAGTTTTGCAGAATGGTTAATGGAGCTTTCTAAAAAAGAAAAAGAAAGACTAGGAAAGTTTGGATATAACAATTAGATTAATTATAGCATTTTATCTATTATTTGTAAAATTTGTTTTAGCCCTTCTCTTTCCCTGACCAATTTTAAAACCTCCTTATGACATTTTTTTATCATAAGAAGGTTTTCTTTTTTACTTTACCCCCATTATTCTATATACTCAAGCTATAGCAATAATCTTTTTTTTATTTTTGCTTATTAAGATTTTGGGTAAAATTATTTAACTTACCCTATATTTTAATTACTTAATATCTCTATTTTTATGCACTTTATAACCAAATACAGCACTTGCTAGAATCATTAATATAATTATTGCACTTGGTTCCTCTCCAGTTTGAGGAATAGGTTTTTGTATAACTGTATCATCATTTGGTTTTACTGGAGTTGGTTTTGGAGTTGGTTCTGGCTCTGGCTCTGGTGTTGGATTAGGAGTTGGCTCAGGCTCTGGTTCTGGATCTGGTATTGGGTCTGGTGTTGGATCTGGCTCTGGATCTGGTGTTGGATCTGGTTCTGGATCTGGCTCTGGATCTGGTGTTGGGTCTGGTGTTGGGTCTGGTGTTGGATCTGGCGTTGGATCTGGTGTTGGATCCGGACTTGGCTCTGGGCTTGGGTCTGGTGTTGGATCCGGTGTTGGGTCTGGACTTGGCTCTGGCTCTGGGTCCGGTGTTGGCTCTGGTTCTTTTTTAATAATTACCAATTTTTCAAAGTCATCCTCATCTTGTTCCCCTTTAAAGTAATATTCTGCTTGATTTAGTTCTACATTTTTATTTGATTGATCACCAACATAATCTTCCATACTATCTTTATTTACTTGTGGAGTTGTCTCTGGTTCAGAATCCCTATCTACTATAATGCCTTCTTCACTTATCGCCTCTGATATCCAAGCCACATTTGTTAATACTTTATCTTTTGAAGTATCCGCTTCTGCCGTTACTTTACATTTTATTCTTACAGTTTCTGAGTCTAAATCTCCTCCACTATACCTTGCTAAATCTCTTAGATTTTTCCCTTTTAAAACTAATCTATTAGTTGTTTTATCGTATTCTTCGACTTCATAGTTATCTGTTAATACTTCTACAAATTCAATTCCAGTTGGTAATTGATCTGTTATTTCTGTTGCCTTTCCTGCTAATGCTCCTTCATTATATACAGTAATATTATATATTACTTCACTTCCTGTCTGAACTTCTATTGCATTTTTCTTATGTTTATATGTAGCTGTTGTCTCATTTTGCAATGTATTTTTATCGATATCTGGAATTCTATCATTTATTACTGTATCTCCAATTTGAGTTATATATTTTCTTAAAGCTAAATCAAATCCTTTTACTGCTAATTTTGTTGCTTCTCTTCTTGCACTTTTTTGCATTCCAACAGCTAATTGTTGATCATTATCTGTTTCTGAATCTATTAAGCTCATAGTAGTAGCCTCATAATTTACAATCATGTTTACAGTTAGGTTTTTTAAATTATTTTGCTCTAAACTTAAATAGAATTCTCCTCCTTCAGATAATTTACTATTATCACTTATTTCCTCTTTTTTATAATCTAAAACTTTATAATCATTTACTTCTACTCCATTTGATTTTATATCAAATGTAACGTTATTGCTTATATTGTTATTTTTTGTTATATTTACTGGACCTATAATGCCTCTTCCATCTTGTAAGTTGCATTCTAATTCTTTGTCATCTTCAACTGAAACAGGATTTCCAACTAATTGTGGAATATTATAAGTTTGTCCATTTTCTTGTTCTAAATCTAAACTTTGAGTTATTATATAGCCTATTGTTCCATCTGATAATTTAACTTTATCCCATATAAAACTTTCTTGGTTAGCTGCTCTTCTCTCAATTCTTGTTACTACATCTCCATTAAATAATTGTGCAACAATATTGGCTGATAATGATGGCTGTTCTCTTATATTAATTTTTGTGTTTTCTTGGTTTATATTTACTCTACATCTTTCAGATATAACTTCAGTTGGATCTATTTCAACCATTCCCCTTAACCATGGATTTTTATTATCAGGATCTGTTGGATCCCAACATCTATATTTTGCATCTTCATTACTTAATTTTTTTGCAGTTGGTTTTCCTAAAGGTCCAGGAGTTTCATCTCCATAGAATTCTACTAGTGTTCCCTCATCACAATTATCATAAATCCATTTAGCATCTTCAACGGTTAGTCTAATACATCCTTCTGATGCAGTTGTTCCTAATTTATCATATTCTTCATATTTTAATGTTGATTTATCTGGTCTTAAATATGGGACTGAATGGAATAATATTCCTTGTACAATTCGAGTTGCATATTGTCCACATACATTTCCGATTAAGATTTCTCCATTCATATTGATCAGAAGTTTCATATACTCCGTCTTCAGGTGTTAGTTCACCAGTTGAGCAAATCATCGCCTTTATTGGAATTGTATAATCTCCTTGTTCATCTTTTTGATAAACAGTTACTACATTTGCTTCATAATTTACTTTTATATAGTATTCTCCATCATAAAGCTCAATTTCTTCTGGTGATAAAGCTTCACTTTTGTATTTATCAGTAGTTATTTCCATTGTGAGGGCTTGAGACTCTATCATTTTATTCATGTCTTCTACTTCAGATATTTCAGAACTTGCAGGTGGTTCTTCTTCATTTACTTCTCCTGATTCCTCTATTAAGCCTCTTACTCCATTTATTTCTGCTCTATTTGCTTCTTCTTCATCAATTTCTACTAAATACTGTCTTGCAATATATCCAGTTCTTCCATCAGATAACTTAATTTTATCCCATATATAACTATTTGCTTTTGCAACTCTGCTTTCCAATCTTGTTACTATTGTTCCTGATGCTACTGAACATATAGCTCCTGAAGAACTTGTTGGTCTTTCTCTTAAGTTAACATTACCTATTCCAGTTCCTGTTAATACCTGGCATGTTATATTTTCAGATTCAATTTGTAAATTGTCTGACTCAATATATCCTTCTATTCCATCTTCTGTTCTTACTTTATCCCAAGTACATCCATCTATGTATCCAACATTTTTTATAAATCTGTTTACTTTATCTTCTTTGTTTAAATCTTTTAATACATTTGAAGATTTTCCTGGTTCTTCTCTTAATGGTATTGTCTCTTCTATTTCGCTTATTACTTTGCAATCTTCATTTACTTTTTTTCCAGAAGTTGTTGCTTTTTCTACTTCATCAATAAGATATTTATATAATGCTTCAACTTGCTTTTCTCTATCTTCTCCTTCTCGATTTCCTGCATCATATTCTGATAGTAACTCATATTCTTCTCCATCAGTTGTATATGCTAACCAATTTTCTTCATTATACTTATCAAACATTTCATTATCAGGTTCTGTGTAATACCATATTAATACCTGATTAACAGCAGCAATATCCTCGTCAGTTATTTTTGTTGTATATTGAACATTATATTTTTGCATAGCTTTATTTAAAAGATCATTTTTATAGTCTTCTGTCGATCTTCCAGGAACATATATCAAACTTAATAAAGTAACTAGTTTTTTATAATTTTCACTTTCAGTCAATTGATATGTTAATTCACTATATTGAGCAATATTTCCCATATCATTAATCATATTATATTGTAAATCATATTTTGCTATACGACTTGCGAAGTAAAACCCCATACCTGGCTTTAAGCAGTAAATTGTAGGTTGTTCTTCTGTTAAATCACTACCTTCTTCTTGACTTATATGTGTTTCTAAAATATTTATTTTCTTACCACCAAATTCTGGTAATCCAATAGCATATCCTATATTGGTTCCATCCTCTTTAGTGGAATAGTGTTTTATTCCTATGTATACATTTTCAATGTTTGCAGCTAATGTTTCTGTAATAAAACATATTAACAAAAATGCTATTGCAAATATAGATATGATCTTTTTTCTCCCCATAATCTTTACCAACCTTTTTTAATTTATTTTACAATAAATAAAAATAATGTCAATGGTAGCTTTTTCCGATCCATTTTAGCTTTTAATTACGGAATTACATTATATAACACTAATTAATACTAATATTAAGTTTATATTACATTTTTCTATTAATAAAGCCATATTTTTTAGGGATAAAAGACTTTTAATTAGATAAAATTCTAGATGGCATTGATTTAAAAATAATGAAAAAATCACTTTTTTGTAAAAATAATAATATAATAGAATTGACTTTTGATACCTTTTAAGGTATAATATATATAGAATAATAAAAGGAGTTATGAACTAAATGTTTGACATTGAATTTTATGAAGATAAAAACGGAAAAAGTGAAGTCTACGAATATATCAAAGAATTAAATAAAAGCAATAGTAAAGATAATAGAATAAAGCTAAAAAAGATAAATATGTATATTGAACTCTTATCTAAACATGGATTGACATTGAATGAACCATATATAAAAAAGCTAAATAAAGAAATATGGGAATTGCGACCATTAAGAGACAGAATATTGTTTGCTAGTTGGTGTAATAATAAATTTGTATTGTTAAGTGTATTTATGAAACAAACACAAAAGACACCACAAAGTGAGATTGAAAAAGCACAAAAATTATTGGAAGATTATAAGAAAAGGAGTGAGTAATATGGGTAAATTTAAAAACTGGAAAGATGTAAAAAAGGAATTAAACTTTACTCCAGAAGAAGCAGCAGAAATGCAATTAGAAATGGAATTAATAGAGGCAACTATTGAAGCAAGGAAAAATGCTAATTTAACCCAAAGAGATTTAAGTGAAAAAAGTGGTATAATTCAACCATCTATTGCAAAAATTGAGAGTTTCGCACGATCTCCTCAAGCTTCAACACTTATAAAATTATTATATCCTTTAGGTTATACTATAAAAGTTGTTCCATTAAACAAAAAGGTAAACAAGTTAAAATAACTAAAATTATATAATATAAAAAATACTGTAAGGCTTTGTTTTCTAAAGCCTTACAGTATCAATCGTTTTGGTTGCGGGGGATAGACTCGAACTACCGACCTTTGGGTTATGAGCCCAACGAGCTGCCAACTGCTCCACCCCGCGATGTATAATACTTTTTTATTATAGTATCTTTTTTTCTAAAAGTCAATACTTCCCTTTTAATTTGTTATTTTTCTGTTACTTGATAATGGTTTTAAATAAAAAAAGCTTCTGAAGTACTAAAAGAAAAGCACGTACTCTTGATAATATAAG
>CANQLH010000010.1 GCA_947624655.1 uncultured Clostridia bacterium
GATGAATTTTATATCACCTGTATTTTATAAAAATTTATATAAAAGAAAAAAATTTACACACCAGTCTTGACAAACTCACAAAAATAGATGTTAGTAAATTTAATACGTCAAAAGTGACCACGATGTCTGATATGTTCAACGAATGCTATGCATTAACAGAGTTAGACTTAGGTTCCTTCGACACGACGAGTGTCACAGATATGAATGACATGTTTTATTATTGTAAATCGTTAACTCAATTAGACTTAAGAACTTTTGATACCAGAAGTGTGAAAAACATGCACGGGATGTTTCACAAGTGTCAAGCTTTGGAAAAGTTAAATGTTAGTTCTTTTAATACGGCCCAAGTAACGGATATAGGATTTATGTTTGCTTATTGCGAGTCGTTAACTGAGTTGAATTTGAGTTCTTTCGTAACAACCAGTGTGGACTATGTTAATATGGTGTTCGGAGGCTGTACGAAACTCAAAGTAATATATGTGGGCAAAGGCTGGGATGACAGCCTCTTTCGGTACAAACTCTTTTTCGGGGTGTGGCACCAATGGAGTAACACATATATAATGAAGTGTAGAACAGGGGGACGTCTTCAAGAACTCTTCCAACATTAATGTTACTTCTGCTGTCGGTCGAGAATGTAGCGTGGTGACCCAATTTATAAATCTATGAATAGACAAAAACAGCCTAGTCACAATTGGAAATTTATTCCAGTTAAGACTAGGCTAAAATTATTCTGCTACTTTGAGTACTTCAAATTCTCTTTCATAATTTCTCACATCAGTTTAATGCTTGACTGTTCATAGGATATGTATTTTACTCAGCGATAACGTTATTTCTAATTCAAATTATACAAATTTCCTTCAATGCAAAGTCTTGCTCTTACAACTGTTTTTTCATCAGCTTTTAAAGCATTTTCTAGGAATTCAGGATGTTCTATTAAAAACTGTCTCATTGTTCCATCAGGGTCTTTATAGAATTTGTTTAAAAGTTCATTTTGTTCTTCATTAATGATACCTAATTCCATAGCTTTCTTGAACATATCAGGTGCAATTTGTACTAATGAATGTGCATCAATACCAAGAGATTTTAATCTTTCAACTCCGCCTTGCATTCTATCTACAACGACGATACTCCATATAATTTCAGCTCCAAGAGATTGAATAGCAGGAATCCAAGCACGTACATAGCTAGATGCGACAGTGATTAAATCTGCAACATGTAAAACCTTTTTACCTTGTAAATCAGTTTTTACAACTGTTTCAGAAAAGTCAGGTGTACTAACAACTGATGATAAATCTTTAAATATCGAAATGTGTGGTTTACCTAAAAGGTAAGCAACAACATTAGAGAAAAACCAATCTCTTCTTTCTCCTCCTGAAACATAGTCAATTTCGTCAACATTAAAATTATTTTTTACAAAAGAAACCATTTCATCAATAACTTCTTTGTAAATAGGATTATTATTGTATTGAGCTAAAGTCTTATCAAGAATTTTCTTAGGTAACTCAAGTTTTTTATCTTTCTCTAAATCAATAAAGCTTAAAAATTCAACAGCACTTTCTTCACTTCCGTAAAGAAAATGAGCGTTAATAAAATAAGGTCCAATTTTTCCTGATGTATACCAGAAAGGCTTATTATTAGGACAAACTTTAAATGCATTTGTTTTAAATAAATACGAAACTAAATTACTCATATAAACCTCCATATATTGTTATTATATATTATAAAAATAAAATTTAATTTTTCACACATATATAATACCTAAAAAAGCGTATAAAGTCAAGAAAAAACAAGAAAATTAAGAAAAATAACACTTGAAAAGCACGAAGTAACATGATATGATAAATAAAAAATTAACCTTAGGGGGTAAAATTATGAAATTGTTATTAAAGAACGGAACAGTACTAGATTATGCAAGTAATACAAACGAAAAATTAGATGTACTTATTGAAAATGGAAAAATTATAAAAATTGAGAAAAACATAAAAGAAGAAGCTGACAAAGTACTTGATTGTACAAATCTATATATAATGCCAGGAATGATAGATATGCATTGCCACCTAAGAGAACCAGGATTTGAACATAAAGAAACAATAGAGACAGGCTCAAGAAGTGCAGTAAAAGGAGGATTTACAACAATATGCCCAATGCCGAACACAAAGCCAACTCCAGATAATGTAGAAGTATTAAAACAAATAATACAAAAAGCAAAAGAGGTAAATTTGTGCAACGTACTTCCATTTGCAAGTGTAACAAAGGGAGAAAAGGGCGAAGAACTTGTTAATTATAAAGAACTTAAAGAAGCAGGAGCAATAGCATTTTCAGATGATGGAATGCCAGTAACTAATGCTAGAATGGTAAGAAATGCGATGATAGAAATAAATAAAATAGGAACATTTTTATCAGAACACTGTGAAGAAAAATCAGTTTCAGCAGGTGCAATAAATGCAGGAGAGATAGCTGAAAAGCTAGGCGTAGAAGGCGTACTACCAGAAGCAGAAGAAATAATGGCATCAAGAGATATAGTAATTGCAGAAACAAATAACTTACATACACATATATGCCATATAAGTACAAAAACATCAGTTAATATGATTAGAGATGCTAAAAGAAGAGGAGTTAAAGTAACTTGTGAAACTTGCCCACACTACTATTTCTTTACACAAGAGGAAGTATTAGAAAGCGGAGTAAATGCAAAGATGAACCCACCTTTAAGAACAGAAAAAGATAAAGAAGCAATAATTAAAGGGTTACAAGACGGAACAATAGATGCAATAATTACAGACCACGCACCACATACAGAAGAAGAAAAGGCAAAAGGGTTAGCTTCAGCACCAAATGGAATAATCGGATTTGAAACAGCACTTCCAGCTACAATAACAGCACTTGTAGACACAGGAAAAATCACATATTTAGATATGTGCAGACTTATGTCATATAACCCAGCAAAATTATTAAAAATAGATAGGGGAGAAATAAAACTTAATGCAGTTGCAGACCTTACAATATTTGACCCTAATATAGAATACACATATACAAAAGAAAGCATAGTATCAAAATCAAAGAATACACCATTTATTGGAAAGAAACTAAAAGGACAAGTAATATATACAATAGTTGGTGGAGACATTAAGTTTGAAAAATAATCAGCATCTTGCGTCGTTGTTCTTCGGAAAGAAAATCCTTGAGAGTACAAAAAGTAGCTTTAAGGTATTTCTTCCTTGAACGCCTAGTAATATACTAATTCTTTTTCAAACTTATTAGTAAAAGGAAAAAAATAGAAAGGAGCTTTAAAAATGGAAAATGCAATAGACAAACTAATTGATAAAATCAAAGAAAAAAACAATCCAACAGTTATAGGACTTGACCCAAGATATGATATACTACCAAACTGCATAAAAGAAAAATATACGAAAGATATAGAAGGCGCAGCAAAAGCTATAATAGAATTTAATAAAAGATTAATAGATGCAACGTGTGACATAATTCCAGCTGTAAAGCCACAGATTGCATTTTATGAAATGTTTGGAATACCTGGAATGAAGGCTTTTGAAGAAACCTGTAAATATGCCAAAGAAAAGAAAATGATAGTAATTGCAGATATGAAAAGAGGGGACATTGGAACAACTGCAAAAGCATATTCTAATGCAGCAATAGGAAAAACAAGTATAGGAGAAATTGAACAAAGTATATTTGATGTAGAATTTGTTACAGTTAATCCATATCTTGGAACAGACGGAGTATTACCATTTGTAGAAGATTGCCAAAAATATGGAAAAGGAATATTTGTATTAGTTAAAACATCAAATAAATCTTCAGGAGAATTACAAGATTTAGTTACAGAAGATGGAGAAAAAATTTATGTAAAAGTTGCAAAACTTGTTAATGAATGGGGAAAAGAATTAATACGGAAAATATGGATATAGTAGCATATCATCAGTTGTTGGAGCAACATATCCAAAGCAACTAGAAGAATTAAGAAAAGTTATGCCTCATTCTTACTTTTTAATACCAGGTTATGGAGCACAAGGAGGAAAGGCAGAAGATATTGCATTAGGCTTTGATAATGAAGGCCTTCGGAGGAATTGTAAATGCTTCAAGAAGTTTAATTTGTGCATATAAATCAGAAATGTGGAAAGATAAGTATAACGAGACAAATTTTGAAGAAGCAACAAGAGCAGAGGCAATACGTATGAGAGATGAACTTAATTTAAAAGTTAATAAAAGGGGGTAAAGCAATGCCAGTTCATGCTAAATGTAAGTTAGTAAAAAAGGAAAAGCTAAAGGAAGATATTTTCAAGTTTTCAGTAGAAGCAAAGGAAATTGCAAATACTGCAAAACCACGGACAATTCTTAGAAATAAGAGTAACAGATGAAATAGAACCATTACTTAGAAGACCAATAAGCATATACAATATAGAAGAAAATATTGTAGAATTTGTATTCCAAGTAAAGGGAAAAGGAACTGAAATACTATCTTCTAAAAAAGAGGGAGACATTATAGACATAATGGGACCTCTAGGCCAGGGCACATTTAATTTTGATGGAAAGAAAAAAATTGCAATAATAGGAGGAGGAATAGGAATATTCCCACTATATGAGCTTGCAAAGGAAGCAAGGAAAACAGCAGAAATTAATATGTATCTTGGTTTTAGGAATAAAGAATTTGTAGTATTAGAAGATGAATATAAAAAATTATCTAATAAATTTGTACTAACAACTGATGATGGAACGTATGCTCAAAAAGGCTTTGCAATAGATTATCTAAAAGAAGATATACAAAAAGAAAAAATAGATGCAATATATGCTTGTGGTCCACTTCCAATGCTTAAAGCTGTTCAAACACTCGCAAAAGAAACAAAGATACCTTGCCAAATTTCATTAGAAGAAAGAATGGGATGCGGAATAGGTGTATGCCTTGGTTGTGCTGTAAAAGTTAATGCAGGAGAGCAATTAGTATATACTCATGTTTGCAAAGCTGGACCTGTTTTTGACGCAAATATAGTAGAGATATAAAGGAGGAAAGTACATGAATACAGAGGTAAATTTAGCAGGAATAAAAATGAAAAATCCAGTAACAGTTGCATCAGGTACATTTGGATATGGTAGAGAGTTTGATGAATTTATAGATTTGAATAAATTAGGTGGAATTATAACAAAAGGTACATCTTTAAAGCCAAGACCACGGAAATAAGCCACCAAGAGTTTGCGAAACTACGGCGGGAATGCTTAATTCAATAGGACTTCAAAATCCTGGAGTAGAGTATTTTATGGATAATGATTTACCATGGCTTAAGAAATTTGATACTAAAATAATAGTAAATGCGTGTGGTAGTTCAATAGATGAATATGTAGAACTTGCAAAGGTATTAAATACACTTGATATAGATGGAGTAGAGCTTAACCTATCTTGCCCAAATGTTAAAGCAGGATGTATGGCATTTGGTACATCTTATGAGGGAGTAAAGCAGGTTACATCTGAGGTAAGAAAGGTGTTAGATAAACCACTAATTGTAAAATTAACACCAAATGTAACAGATATAGTTGAACCTGCAAAAGGTGCAGAAGATGCAGGAGCAGATGGGGTGTCACTAATAAATACATTACTTGGAATGAGTATAGATATTGAAAAGCAAAGACCATTTTTAGCAAATAATATGGGAGGACTTTCAGGACCAGCTGTAAAACCTGTTGCTGTACGCATGGTATATCAAGTAGCACAAGCTGTGAAGATTCCAGTACTTGGACTTGGAGGGATTGTAACTGGAAAGGATGTAATAGAATTTATGCTTGCTGGTGCTACTGCTATCTCGATTGGAACTGGCAATTTTATAGAACCAGAGACAAGTATTAAAGCAATAGAAGGCGTAGAAGATTACATGAGACGCCATAACATAGATGATATAAATAGTATAATCGGGAAAGTTCAGATGAATTAAGTGTGATGAGGGATTAAATAAAAAATGCAATCGTAAGATATAAAAATAGAGAGGCTTTTTTATATAAGGAATTAAAAAGTTATTATGAATATGAAAAAGATAAGGATGAGATAATTGAAAAACAATTATTTAATTTGGCATTACAATAACAAGGACAAGAGAAAAATGATATAGAAGATCAAAAAATTAAAGATAGATTTATATCAATATGAAATAAAAAAATTACCAAAAGGAGTTTAAAATGGATTTTGAAAAATATGGAATAGAAAGAGATAATATAAAAAATATATTAGGATATATTGAAAGTGGACAGATAGCCATTCCTGAATTACAAAGACCGTTTGTATGGAAACCAAAACAAATTAAGGAATTGATTGAATCTTTATATAAAGGATTACCAACAGGCTTCATCGTTGTATGGTCAAATGAAAGTATAAAACTTAAGGATGGCTCTACTTCAGTTGGAAAGAAAATTATTATTGATGGACAACAAAGGATTACAGCACTTAGAGCTGTGTTGCTTGGTCAAGCAGTAGTTACTTCTGAATATAATGAAAGAAATTTTCAGGTTGCATATAACCCTTTTACCGAAAAATTTGAAACATATAAACCTATACATGACAAAAGTTCAAAGTGGATAAAAGATATATCAATATTTTTTAATAATAATAGTTATAGTGAGACTTTAAAATTTGTTAGAAAGTTTGTATCTGAAAATTCAGATATGAATGATGATGAGTTACTTGAAAAGATTGATAAGATAAAGAAAATTGCAGATAGAGAAGTTGGGGTTGTAAATTTAAGCCCAAAATTATCTATTTCAGAGGCTACTAATATTTTTAATTTGATGAATAGTAAAGGAACAAGATTAGGACAAGAAGATTATATAATGGCTAAATTATCGTCTGATGAAAAATATGATGGATATTATTTATGGAAAACGATTGATTATTTTTGTAAGGGTATGCATGATAAGAAGTACATAAAAGAAATAAAACAAAAAGATCCTGACTTTTTTAATACAGAATACTACAATGCAATTAAATGGGTGGAAAAATATGATAGTAATATTTATATTCCAACATATAATGATATTCTTAGGGTTAGCTATGCAACAGTTTTTAGTGAGGGAATATTAAAGAAATTATCAGATTTATTAGATGGAAGAGATTTTAAAACAAAATCGAATGAAGAAAATATAGCAAAAGAAACATTTGAAAAATTAAAAAAAGGATTATTTGCTTGTGTTAATGAACATAATTTTAAACAATTTAATTTATTTATTGAAGGGACAGGGTTTAAATATTATAAATTAATTAACTCGCAATCTTCATTAAATAGTGCATATGTTATGTATTTAAATATAAGAAATAACAATTTAATAGATAAAATTGAAATATGCAGTTATATTCAAAAATGGTATATAATGTCACTTCTTACAGGAAGATACTCATCTTCAAGTGAGTCCGTGCTTGATCAAGATGTTAGACGTGTTAATGAAAGAGGATTTATTGAATATTTTAAAGAACTAGAAAGTACACAATTAAATAATGAATATTGGAATACTTTATTAATTCACTCACTAGAGTCAAGTTCAACATTAACACCTGCATATTTGGTATATTTGGCTGCTCAAATAAAGAATCAAACAAACTCTCTGTTTTCTTCAACGATAACAGTTGATTCAATTATAAAAATAAAAGGAGATGTGCATCATATTTTCCCAAAAGAGCATCTTTCTCATAATGGGATAAAGGATCAAGAAAGAACTAACCAAGTTTGTAATTATGCATATATTGATACAAATGTTAATATAGATATAGGCGATAATTCTCCAAGAGAATATTTTAGTTATGTATTAAAAAATAGTACACCTAATAATACAATGGGATATGTGAAATCCGATAAAGAGTTTTACAAAAATCTCGAAGATAATTGTATTCCAAAAGAAGTATTAAACTATGATTTTAAAAATTATGAATCTTTTTTAAAGAAGAGAAGAGTACTAATTTCAAAGTATATAAAAGAATATTATGAATCATTATAAAATATTTTTCTAGATATAAAAAGTTTAAACTAAAGAGAAGCAAAGTATGAATTTATAATAAGTATATGAATATCGTAAAAGAGGAACTTATTTTAGAATAAGAGATTATACATGGAAGGATTTAAAATAGGGGCACATTCAGAATTGTTTAAAAAGATAATGTTTTACGCCTCATAACCCGAAGGAACTCGTCGCAAACGAAATATCGCTTGCGACATTTTTTCAAAATGCGCTATGCGATAATCGTTGCTCCTCGTCTTTTCGCAAAAAGTCACGCTCTGTTCGGCTAATCCTTTGTAAACGCAGGATTTTACGCCTCACTATCGCTACCAACTTTTTGCGATTATATAGTGAAATTTATTATATTATTTATTAAAAATATGGTTATTTTTACCAATTTGCTAGTTTACAATAATGCTAAAATTACGCATTATTATGTCTATTTGGGAAAAAGTTGGGAAAAGTAAACACACCAAACTACTGAAACTCTAATAAAAAATCATAAAAATTCACTAATTTATATTAAAAAAATTATAAAAGGCAATGGGAAAATTCAAAAAATAAACTTCGTCTTACTTCGTTAGATTTCATTTGAAACGCAGTCACATATAAAATATATGCTCCCTTGCCTTTCAAATTCATCTGCCTTGTAATACTTGTTTCTTTTTTGAATTGCCTTTTTTAATTATCGTGAAAATTTGTAACGGCTTTTTGCCATTTGTGAAAATTAGAAAAAAGTTAGAATTAAGACCTTGTTGGTAATAGTAAGTTTTCTAGTGCATAACCAGCTTTTCTATTATGAGAAAGTAGTGGATGCACATAAAAGTTAAGTGTTGTACTTACTTGTGCATGACCTAGTCTTGCAGAAATTATTGCAATATCAATATTTTGTGCTACTAGTAAACTTGCATTTGTATGTCTTAATCCGTGAAAATTAATTACAGGTAATCCTATTGTGCTTACATATTTTACAAACCATTTGCTAATTGTAGATGGGTGCATTGGTTTGCCATCAGCTTGTACAAATAACCTATTAGAATTAGTCCATAATTCGCCGTAGAAGGATTTTTGTTCTTCATACCATAATTTATATTCTTCAAGTAAAGAAATGATAAATTCGGGTATTGCAATCTCTCTAATAGAGCTTTCTGTTTTAGGAACTTTTGTAAAGATTCCCATATCTGATAAATACTGACTAGAACGATTAATACAAATTATTCCGTTTTTAAAATCAACATCTTGCCATTCTAATCCCATTAGCTCACCTAAACGAACACCAGTAAATACTGTAAGAATAATTGCTACTTTGTATTTTGTATCTTCAACAGAAAGTTGTTCAAGATTTTCTAGCAATATTTTAGTTTGTTCATCATCATAAGATCTTCTTTTAGGCTTTTTAGCTTTAGGTGGTTGAACACGTTCTGCAGGATTTGTAACAATCATTTGCCAATAAACTGCTCTGTGAAGCATTGCTCTTAATAATCTGTGATGTTCTAAAATTGTTTTACCAGATAAAGGCTTTAAAGTTTTCTTGCCATTGTTATTTTTCTTTCTTACTAATTGAGTATCTCTTTCAAGTAAATCATAAAATTGCATAATATCAATTGGTCTGATTTTATTAATATAGAAATGTCCAAAATAAGGAAGAAGTCTTGTTTCTAACATTCTGCAATATCTTTTATAAGTTGATGGTGCAAGTTCTTTTGAGCCATAATCTCTTTTCCATATTTCTGTAAATTCAGAAAATTTAAGAGATTTACCATTGATAACTAAACCATTTTGAACATCTGTAACAAATTTAGCAAGTTCAACTTCTGCATCTTTTTTAGTTCCATGAATTGTTTTAGTGTGTCTTATAATGTTTCCTTCTAAGTCATATCCATTTGTACAGATTAGCCTATAACTATTTTTTCCTCTTTTTTCTATACTCCCAGCCATTACTTATTTCACCTCCTTTCAAGTATGCCTATGGGTGGGAGGAGTATTTATTTTATGATATTATATATTATTTCTAGAAAAATTACCAGCTTTTTTTGGCTATTTTATGCCTGTTTCAAAGATTACACAAAAATTCATAAAAGGATATATATGAAACATAAAAATACTAGATGAAATGTAATATAAAGTGAAAAAAAGACAATTTAGAAAAAACAAACAAAATTTCTTGTAAAATATTGACAAAAATAAAAGAAAACTGTATAATTCAATTGGCTGATTGAAAATATATAGTTTCCTTTTGATTTACAAAATTTCTTTTGTATATGTTTCTATAATTTATATAACATTAGAATTCAATTTTGTAAATAGAAAAGAGAAATGTCATTAAAAATTAATCAACTTGTAATATATATGTAACAATCAGACTATTTACTAAAGATTGGAGGAAATGTACTATGGCAAAACCAAAATTGATAGTTACTAAAGAGACAAAAACTGGCAGAAATATAGAATTTCAGGATACCAGAAACAATAAAAAAATGACAGATAAAAATCTTATTAGTAGACTAAAAACAGGTAATTCATCTTATAATGAAGATTACTGTGTAAAACATGATAAAAAAGGCAAAGAATATATATCTTCAAAACCAGATGGAAATGAAAAAAATAATTTAGGATAATAAATTTCATAACAATTTTTTTATATGAAGAGAGGTAAGAATAATGGAAATTTTAAATATTGTAATGGCAGTAGTATCAATTTTATTAGGTATTATATCAATAATCATCTCAATAAAAACGCAGTCAGAATCAAATAAAATTAATCAAGATACTGAAAAGAAGTTAATTGAAATTAAAAATTTAAGTGATAATATTAATAAAACTTCAGATAGAATAGAGAGCAATATTAAAACTCAAATAGATAGGATTATCAATAGTAATGCACCTACGCAAGATGAAAAATTGCAACAACAGTTACTAACAACAATTTTACCAACATTAATTAAAAATCCAGATACCCTATCTAAATTAGTAGAAATGGGTAATAATAAAAAATAATTGAAGTATACAGAAAGATGCATTTAGCTCTTTCTGTATGTTTTTTTATATATTTTTATTTGCCTTCATCCACTCAAGTAATTCATTTTCACCAATTCCATTATTATTAAATTCTTTAATCTTTGATTTAGCAAGTTGCTTCCAATTTTCAAAATCTAATTTAACTTTTTCATCTTCTGACCTTTTAACTTGCATTAATCTTCTTTGGTAGTTATTTCTATATAATTTTATTCCTTCTACAGATTTTCGTTTCCTAGTATATGAGTTAGAAGCACCACTTGTTTTGCAAGTAATATCATTTTTATAATAGGTAATATCACAATATTTTTCATTATTCTTAACAGGAATAAAATATTTACCACAATTTTTACAAATCTTAATTTTTATATTCTTATTTGAAGCTATTTCTGCTAATGAAACATATAAAATATTTGATAAATATCGTGTATGAAAAACAGCACTATCATCTATATTAATTACTCCACTATTCAAGTGTTCTCTTACTATTTTTGGTGTTATAGTTTGTGAAGTAATATTAAGTGTATCATGTGCAAAAAATTGAAAATAAAACACTTCAATATTGTTAGAATATTTAAATAGATTATTATATATAGCATAAGTAAGATATTTTTCAAAAGGAGAAAAGTTTTTATCTTTTAAATTATTATTTATGTTATACATATAATTAATACAATTTTTTATTAAATATTGTAATTCTTTTAATTTGCGTTTAATTTTAATAAAAATTGGTTCATAAGTTTTTACGAAATCATCTTTTGATTTAAATAGTTTTAAACTAGGAATATCTCTATAAAATTCTACTAAAATTGAAAAGCCATAAAAGCAAAAGAAAGTAGTGTAAGCAGTTTCAAATGATGAAAAATTAGCATTAATAAACCTAATTAAAAAAGTACCATAATTATCCTCAAATGGTTCTTTAAAATTGGAAGTAGTAAAATAAATATCTCCACCGACATCATTAGAATTAAGAATAACATTAGGAAATCTGTTATTAGAATTACGGTTTATAGTAGTTTTATATAAACTTACAGAAGTTGTATAAAACTCTTTTCTTTTTGATCTATTAAACCATATATTAAAACTATTTTTAACTGGGATACTATTTTCTCGTAGCACAAAAACACCTCCAAATAGCAATATAAAATAAAAAGTAAAATTGCTAACAAGTTATTAAAATTATACAAAAAATGTACAAAAATTGCAATAATTTTACAAAAAAATAACAGTTAAAACCATTGAAAATACTATGAAAAATAAAAAATGCTAAAAAAATTAAAAAATTTTTCAAAAAAACCTCAAAAAACTATGTTGTAGTGGGCCTATATAGTAGAAGGGAAGAAAAATAAAATTCTCTCTTCGAGTAAAAACGAAAGGAGATAATGTAATCATGGAAGCACAAATTCAAAGAACTACACTAACGATGAAAGAAGCATCAGAGTATTTAGGAATATCTTATTGGCTAATTAATCAATTAGTAAGAAGAAAACAAGTACCATGCTGTAAAGTTGGTGGAAAATATTTATTTAGGGTACAAGCACTAGATGAATATTTAAGAAATATGGAACAGCAATCTATTAATTAGATTCTAAAGAAAGCGAGGAAAGGAGGATATGTATAGTTTACAATGGTTAAAAGTAGAACTAAAAATATTTTCGAATAGGAAAATTCAAATATTATTAAAAGAACAAGATGGAGATACATATTTCAGAGTTTGGATTCAATTATTAACTATTTCTATGGAATGTAATTGTGGAGGGAGATTAGTAATAGGAAAAGATATACCAATGACAATAGAAAATTTTTCAAAGATTATGGGAAAATCTAAGAAAAAAATTGAGAAAATCATAAAAAAATTTCAAGAATTAAATATGTTAATTGTAGAAGATGGAGCATATAAAATTAAAAATTGGGACAAGTATCAAAGTATTGAATCATCTGAAAAGTATAAAGAACAAAACAGATTAAGACAACAAAAATATCGTGAAAAATTGAAAAGTGAAAAAGAAAAAGGTAACGTTATAATAACGGAAAATAACACACAAGAAAATAAAAATATATTAGAGGAAAATATAATAAAGAGCAGAAAGGAGAATGAGAATATAAATGGCTTTAGAGAATACAAAATATGATAACAACAAAAAGAATTTGAACAGTAAGTGTAAATTTTGTGGAAAAGATTTAAAACCAATAGGATTAGATTATTTATATATCAATATACCTCCAGAATTTATTGAATACGAAAGGTGTAATTGCGAAAAGTCTATAAATTATTGGAAAGAAATTGATATGAAAGATCAGGAACAGAAAAAGAGACAGCATTATAGAGAAATTATTAATCAATTTTATTCACAAAATTATATAAGTAAAAGGCTTAAGGAATATAAATTTGATAATTTTAAAGTAACAAATATTAATAAAAAAGAAGTAGAAATTGCAAAAGATTATACAAATAAATGTATCAATAATAAGCTAGAAAATGGACTAATTATTACTGGAAATTCTGGAGTAGGAAAAACTCATTTAGCAGCATCAATTTCAAATGAATTATTACAAAAAGATATTTTAGTTTTGATGGGAAGATTAACATCATTATTAGATATGATAAAGGAAACTTTTAAAGATAATTCAAAGTCAGAAAATGAATTAATTGACTTGTTTTCAAATTTAGATATGATTGTAATAGATGATTTAGGAACAGAAAAAATAAGTCAATGGGCATTAGATAAGATATATACAATTATAGAAAATAGGAATGAAAATAAGCTACCAATTATAATTACAACTAGATTTGATAAACAAAATTTATTGAATCGATTTTATCAGAGTAATGACAAAGATTTATCAAATGCAATCATCCAAAAATTGTATCAAATGTGTTATGGAATTGAACTAAAAAGATATGATGAAAATGAAAAAGAAAAAGTTAGCACAAGCGACCAAACTAAATGCTAACTCAAATAAAAATCTAAATATATTGTAATATATTTTTGAGAAAAAGTAAAGCAAAAAAGTTCAAGTTTTTATTCTTAAAATTTGAACTTTTTTCAAAATATTTTAATTAAAAATTTAATAAAAAATATAAAATTTTGGAACAAAAAAATCCCTCGGAGAGCAAAAAAGGTTTTAGGGCATTTTGCCCTAAACAGCAAAAAGGGTGTCAAGACACCTAGCTGGCGAATATTAGGTACTAAAAAATACTACCTAAAATTCGAGCAAAATGAATTTTGCTAATTATTAATGCTACGTAAACTAGCATTAATAAATTTTTATAATAAGGAAGTGGTAAAAATGTGGAAAGATTCAGAGCAAGTTTTAGATAGTATTTTTCTATCATATAATAAAATTCTAAATAGATTTCATTTATTAGGAGTAACTACTAAACATGGAAAAGAAATAAAGCATGTACATTTAAGAAAAGCAATAGATGTTATGCTAAAAAAACATCCAACTTGTAGATGGAAAAGTGAAAAAATTAGAAGTAGAAAATATCTTGTTTTAGTTGAAGGATATGCATGGCTAAATCAAGTGTATTTTCAAAAAGAAAAATCTTTAATAGATGCTGATGTAGATTTCTTTGAAAATAGAATTAAACAATATGAAGAATTATTGAAAATAGAACATAAGGAAAACTGGTGGAATGAAGATATGGATGTAAAACAACTATGCAAGTATTTTAATAGAAAAGATATTACTGTTAGAAAAGCAATTAAGAAAATGTGTGATTGTGGCTTTGAGAAATATAAGTTTTTGGGTAATAAAAAAGTAGTAATTTCTAAAGAAGGAGTAGAATGGCTTTGTAAAAATGTATTTAAGCAAAAATATTTGGAGTTATTAGAAAAATATAAAATGGAGTTAACAGAGTTATATATTGAAGAAGGTTATCCGTATGACAATTTTTTTCATAAAAATTAAATATAAAATTTCAAGGTATTAGTTGAGAAAAATGTCATTTTATGATATAAAATATAATAGAATTATTGTAAATATTTGAGGTGTAAAATGAAAGAGGAAGAATTAAGAGAACTAGAAAAGAAATTATGGGAGGCAGCAGATAAAATGAGAGGTGCTGTACCAGTATCTAGTTATAAATTTATAATATTAGGATTAATATTCTTGAAATATATATCAGATACATTTGAGGAAAAATATCAAGAGTTAGTTGAGCAAGGCTATGGTTTAGAAGAAGATAGAGATGCTTATATAGCAGATAATGTATTTTATGTACCTGCAAAAGCAAGATGGGAATACTTAAATGTTCACTCTAAAGATGCTAATATTGGTCAAGTAATTGATGAAGCGTTAGAAGAAATAGAAAAAGAAAACCCATCATTAAAAGGCGTATTAATAAAACAATACAATAGTCCAGATTATAAAAATGTTAATTTAGGAGAATTAATAGATTTATTTACAAATGTCAAAATTGGTAGTAAACAAGCACAGGACAAAGATATTTTAGGAAGAATATATGAATATTTTTTAGGACAATTTGCATCTAATGAATTGCAAAAAGGTGGAGAATTTTATACACCAGCTTGTTTAGTAAGGACAATGGTAGAGATTCTTGAACCATATCAAGGTAGAATATATGACCCTGCATGTGGTTCTGGTGGGATGTTTGTGCAAAGTATAAAGTTTATAGAAAGACATAATGGAAATGCAAGAAATTTAACTATCTATGGTCAAGAAAAGAACCCAACAACATGGAAACTAGCAAAGATGAATTTAGCAATTAGAGGAATAAATAATGAAGGTTTAGGAAAATTTGCAGATGATACATTTCATAATGATTTACACAAAGACCTAAAAGCAGATTTTGTACTAGCAAATCCTCCCTTTAACATTAGTGACTGGGGACAAGAAAAACTAATAGATGATTCAAGATGGAAATATGGAATACCACCAAAAGGAAATGCAAACTTTGCTTGGGTTGAGCACATGGTATCAAAACTTTCTATGAATGGTAAAGCGGCAATAATACTTGCTAATGGTTCTTTATCAGCAGGAAGTCAAGAAGAAGAAATTAGAAAGAATCTAATTGAAGCAGATTTAGTTGACTGTATATTATCAATGCCATCTAATTTATTTTATACAGTAACTATACCTTGTAGTATATGGATATTAAATAGAAATAAAAAGAAAAAAAATAAGACTTTGTTTATAGATGCAAGAAATCTAGGAACAATGGTTACAAGAAAGTTAAGAGAATTAAGTGAAGATGATATAGCAAAAATTGCAGGTACATATCATAAATTCCAAAATGATGATGGTTATGAAGATATTGCAGGTTATTGCAAGGCATCTACAATAGAAGAAATAAAAGAAAACAACTTTGTATTAACTCCAGGCAGATATGTAGGAACAGAAGAACAAGAAGATGATGGTGTATCATTTGAAGAAAAAATGAAAACTATAACTGCAGAACTAAAAGTACAATTTGAGGAGTCTCACAAGTTAGAAGAAGAAATTAAGAAGAACTTGGAGGCTATTGGATATGGAATATAAAAAGGTTAAATATAGAGAAATAGGAAAAATAAAGAGTGGAAAAAGATTACCAAAAGGTTTTTCTGTTACAGAGAAAATAACAAATAATAAATATATAAGAGTTAGAGATTTAAATAATAATATATTAGACATAAATAATATACAATATATTACAGATGAAGCTTGTAGTTATATAAAAGACTATAGAGTGAAAGAAGATGATATAATAATTTCAGTTGTTGGAACTATAGGTAATATAGCAAAAATTCCTAAAGAATTGCAAGGTGCATATTTAACAGAAAATTGCAATAATTTACTAGTTGATGAAAAATTTTGTTTAAAAGAGTATTTAAAATATTATTTAATATCAGATTATGGAAAAAATGAAATAAATGCACATATTGTTGGAAGTACACAGCCTAAGTTGCCTATATATGGGATACAAGATTTTAATATTATATTGCCAAGTACAAAATATCAGATGAAAATAATTAAAATTTTAAATTCACTTGATAAGAAAATAGAATTAAATAATAAGATAAATGATAATTTGCTTAAGTTAAATGATGAACTTTATGAAAAATATTTTATTGATAATGTAGAAGAAAATACAGCAACAATAGAACTAAAAAATCTTATAACAGTTGTAAATGGATATTCATATAAGGGAAATGAATTGGCAGAAAAATCAAATATAGGTATGGCTACAATTAAAAATTTTGAAAGAAAAGGTGGTTTCAAAGAGGAAGGATTCAAAGCATTAAACCCATCTAAGTTAAAACTTGAGCAGATAGTAGAAATAAATGATATTTTAGTAGCATGTACTGATTTAACTCAACAAGCAGATATAATAGGAAATGCTATATTACTATTAGGAAAAGCAGAATTTGAAAAAATTGTAATATCAATGGATTTAGTAAAAATAATTCCTAAAGAAGGTATTAATAAATTTATTGTATATTCTATCTTAAATTCTAAAGAATTTAAAAATTTTGCATTAGGATATAAATCAGGAACTACAGTTTTACATTTGAATAAAAAATGTTTTAATGATTTTAAGATAAAATTACCAAATGAAGACATACTAAAAAAATTTAGTATAATAGTAGAAAATAATTATAAAAAAATATCCAATATTATAGAAGAAAACAGAAGACTTGAAAAGTTGAGAGATACCTTATTACCAAAGCTAATGAATGGTGAAATAGACCTAGATAAAATAGAAATTTAGTTAGACAAATTGTGATTTATTTTATTATCTGATATGAGTGAAAGAGTGAAAATAATGAAAAGTATTTTTGAATTAGAGAATAGATTAGATATAAATAAAGAATTTGATAAAATGTTACAAGTATTACAAGGAGACGAGAATGCAGTAATATATAGTACACCATACCATTTAAGAGAATATGGCAGATTTATTGATGGAATAAATGAAACTGTATTTTTGGAATGGAAATATAGAGATACATTTATAGATGTATATGATTATTTAGATTTTATAGGAATTGATGAAATTTTTCTTGAAGATGGAGATTATAGTGATGAAAATAAATTTTTACTATATATAGAGTTTATAATAAATATAGCAAATCTCATAAAAGATAGCGAAAAAATAGAATTATTACCTAAAACAGTAGCAATTATAGAAAATATTCCAGTAATACTAGAAAAAATGAACTATAAGTTGGAAAAAATAGGGGATAAAATAGTTATTACCAAAAGAAGTTCAGATGTTGATTCTATATTGGCAAAAACACCAAATGATATAAGTAGTATGTTATTAGAATATAATGATTTTAGGATTAGAAATGATATTAATATGAAGAAGAAGATTCTAAAAGAATTAGATTTGTATATAGAAAAAAATATAAATATTAAATCTTTTGATAGAGAATTAGACAATTCAATAGGTGTAATAGTAAATAAAATGGGTGTAAATCATCCAATAAAGGAAGAACCATACAAGAACTTTTCAAGAGAACAGCTTTTAGAATGGTACGATAAGTGTTTTCTTATGATGATTCATGCAATAAGAACTATTGAAATAAAAAATATAAAAGATGAAAGAAAAAAATTATTAAATAATTAGATATAATTTAGGAGGTAATTATGTTTGATGAAGAAACGCTAGAGAAAGTAACAATGCAAATGTTACAAGAACTAGAATATGAAGTAATTAATGGCTATGAATTAATAAGAACAGATTTCTCAAAAGTATTGTTAGAGGAAGATATAATACGAGCAATAGAGAGAATAAATAAAAATATTAAAACTGAACAAACACAAGAAGCAGTAAGACTTATTAGAAATTTAGACCATAATAATACTGTTTTAAATAATAAACAATTTACAAAGTATTTACTTGAAGGTATTTCTGTTCCTATTCAAGAAAATGGAGAAACTAAATATAAAACAGTAAAAGTCATAGACTTTGATAATATTAATAACAATACATTTAAAGCCATTAACCAATATACTATCATTGAACATAGTGAAAAAAGACCAGATATAATTATATTTATAAATGGAATCCCTTTAGTTGTAGTAGAGTTAAAATCAACAATAAGAGAAGATGTAAATCTAATAGATGGTTACCATCAACTAAAAGGCTATCAAGAAGTACATATTCCTTCCCTATTCTACTATAATCAATTTATGATAGTTAGTGATGGAGTACAAGCTAGAGCAGGAACAATAACAAGTCCGTGGAGTAGATTTTCAGAATGGAAAAAAGTAGAAGATACAGATGAAGTATTAGAAAATATGCCTACACATAAAACTCTATTTAATGGAATGCTTAGAAAAGATAGATTATTAGATATAATAAATAACTTTATATTATGGAGTGAAGATAGTAAAATTTTATCAGCATATCATCAATATTTTGGTGTTAAGAAAGCAATTTCAAGTACCCAAACAGCAATAGATAATAGAACAGGAAAAGCAGGACTACTTTGGCATACACAAGGCTCAGGAAAGAGCTTTTCAATGGTATTTTATACAGGCAATATGATTAAAAAGCTGAATAACCCAAGTATAGTAGTTGTAACAGATAGAAATGATTTAGATAATCAATTATTTACTACATTTGCTAAATGCTCAAATTATTTAAAACAAGAACCAGTACAAATTGAGAGCAGACAAGACTTAAATGAAAAATTAGAAGGAAGAAAATCAGGAGGAATATTCTTTACTACATTACAAAAGTTTGAAGAAGAAACAGGAGTATTTAGTAATAGAGATGATATTTTAGTTCTAGTAGATGAAGCACATAGAAGTCATTATGGACTTGATGCAACAATTAAATTTGACAGAGCTAAAATGGAAGCATACAAAAAATATGGAACAGCAAAATATTTACATGATGCTTTTCCAAATGCAACATATATAGGTTTTACAGGGACACCAGTTGAAACAAAAGACAAATCAACAACTAATATATTTGGAAACATTATAGATACTTATGACATGACACAAGCAATTATGGATGGTTCAACAGTTCCTATTATGTATGAAAGTAGAATGGCAAGAGTTGGTCTAAATCAAAAGATATTAGATGAGATAGATGACTACTATAATATGCTAGAAACAGAAGAAGGAATAGAAGATTATAAAATAGAACAGTCAAAAAAGGCTATGGCTACAATGAAGCAGATAATAGAAGACCCAGATAGACTTGAAATGATAGTAAAAGATATAATAAAACATTATGAAGAAATTCAAAACAGTGTAGCAAATAAAGTTATGATAGTTGCATATTCAAGACAATCTGCATATACAATGTATAATAAATTCTTAGAACTTAGACCAGAGTGGAAAAACAAAGTTAATATGATAATAACATCAAACAATAAAGATAATGAAGAAATGCAAAAAGCAATAGGTTCTAAAAAGGATAAAAAGCAACTAGAAAAAGATTTTAAAGATATGGATTCTGAATTTAAAATAGCAATAGTAGTAGATATGTGGCTAACAGGATTTGATGTACCAGGTTTAGGAACAATGTATGTAGATAAACCAATGAAAGCTCATAATTTAATGCAGGCAATAGCAAGAGTAAATAGAGTATATAAAGATAAAACAGGAGGACTAATAGTTGATTATATTGGTTTAAAGAGATGGCTATTAGATGCACTTAAAACATATACTAAGAGAGACCAAGGTAAAATAGTTGACAATAGTGAATTAGTTAAAGTTTTAAATGATAAAGTAGAACTAATTAGAGATTTGTTTAATGGATTTTATTATGGCCATTTTGCAACTACAACTGATAGTGATAAATATGAAATAATAATGGCAGGTGCAAACTGGATATTAAAAACAGAAGAAACTAAAAAAGCATTTATGAGATATAGTTATGATGTAAAAAGCCTATATTCATTATGCACAGGTGCTTTATCACAAGAGATAAAAGATGAGATATTATTTTTCATATCAGTAAGGTCATTTATATCTAAACTATCAAATGAAAAAATAGATGTTCAAGAAATAAATGCTAATGTAGCTCAAATGTTAGAAAGAGCAATACAAGATGATGAGATATTACAGATAGGTGAAGTACATAACAGTAATCAAATAGCTATTTTGAGTAATGAAATATTAAACAAATTAGCAAAAATGCAAAAGAAAAATATAGCTGTAGAAGTATTAAATAGAGCTTTGAAAGAATATGTAGAAGAAATAGGAAAACAAAATGTTGTTATGATGGAAAAGTTCTCAACTAAATTTCAAAAAATAGCTGCTACCTATAATGAAAGAACAAGTGTAGAAGATATAGAAAAAATAATTCAAGAAATGATTAACTTAAAAAATGAAATTGAAGAAGAATTAAAAGCTGGAAATGAATATAATTTATCACCAGAAGAAAAAGCATTTTTTGATGCCTTAGGAGATGACCCAGAAGTAAAAGAATTGATGAAAGATGAAATTTTAGTCCAAATAGCAAAAGAACTTGTAGATACAGTAAATAGCAATATGACAATAGACTGGGATATTAGAAAAGATGCTAGAGCTAAAATGAGAATAGAAATTAAGAAACTTTTAATTAAGTATAATTATCCACCTAACAAAAGTGAAAAAGCAGTACAGACTGTTATAAGACAAGCAGAATTAAAGTGCCATACAATGATAGAAAAATAACAATTTAGGAGAAAGAAATGAAAATTAGATGTTTACTATGTGGAGATATAATTGAATCAAAAAGTGTGCATGATTTGATATCTTGTAAATGTGAGTCATGTTACATAGATGGTGGAAGTTATTATGCACATATAGGTGCAAAAGATTTTAGTAAAATAGTTAAAATTTTAGATGATGGAACAGAAGTTAAAAGCAATTAAGTGATTTAATAACAAAAAAATCAAAATAATAATAACTATATATTATGTACGAAATTATTCTGTTTCTATTTAAAAATAGAGGAGATGATTACATGGTAGTTTTTTCACGAAGAAACGGATACAATAATAAAGGCATTGAATTAGAAAGTGTAAGTGATACATTAAAAAGAAAAATATATGCAGCTTTTTATAAAGAAGAATATTATATTTATGATTTAATGGATCAAACAACAACTGGAATAGAAGATATGATGATAGAAATGGGAATTACATATAAATATCCAGAAAATAGAATTTACAAAGAAGAAAATGCTGAGAAGCTTGAAAACCAAATTATTCATTCAAAAGAATGGTATATTATTTTTGATTTCATCGAAAGATATTTAGCAATTTGTGATGAAGATAAATCAATAAAAATGCAAGAGGTATTTAATCGTATTTTAGAAGATGAAGTTGCGGCATATAGAATACTTGATAAGAAAGTTATACCAATTACAAATAAATCAGAACTTTTAACAGTTGAAGAGGCTATGAATATTGATTATGATTCTGTTAAAATTCATTTAGATAAAGCATTAGGATTGTTTGCAAATAGAAGAAAACCAGATTATGAAAATTCTATTAAGGAATCGATTAGTGCAGTAGAGGCTATGTGTTGCATAATAACCGGCTTGACTGGAAAAAATGCTACATTGGGGAATACATTAAAAAAATTAAAAGAAAACGATGTTCATATTCATCAGGCAATGGAAAAAGCGTTTTTATCATTATACGGGTATACTTCTGATGAAAATGGAATAAGACATGGTGGTATTGATTTTACAAATGCACCATCAGAAGATGCTAAATATATGTTAATTTCTTGCTCTGCATTTATTAATTATTTAATTCAAAAATGGAGTAAAATAAAAGAAATTAAAAAATAAATAAATAATTATCAATAACAATTTAGATAAAGGCAATAAAAAGTAAAATAGTTTTGTGAATTTAATTACATTATTATTTTACTTTTTTTGATAGCAAAAGACAAGTTTCGACAAATTATTTAATTTTGAAAAGTTATAATAATAGAAGAAGGAGGAGTATATATGTTTAATAAAGATGATTTTGATAATATTAATTATATTGAATTTGATGATAGTTTTAATGTTGAATTAGACAATAATTCTAAAATTATTTTTGGATATAATGGTATAGGAAAGAGTTCAATATATAAGTATTTAAAAAATAAATATAAAGAGTATGATTTTTTGGATTATGAAGATACGAAAGAAAGTTTTTTAAAAAACAAAAAAGAAGTTGTTATAGGTGCTAGAATACAAACTATAACAAAGTTAAAAAATGAAATGGAACAACTGAAACAAAATAATAATATCGAAGGTATATTAAAAAAATATGACTATAATAGTCAACCAAAGGCAAAAAAAATAAGTAATGAATTAGCTAATATTCAAAAAATGAAAGAAATAGAGAAATTTACTTTAGAAAAAACAAAATTAGAATATGCTAGTAATATATTGTATGAGGAAATAAAAAAGGATTTTTTTGATAATTATAAAGCAATAAACGAAATAGCTAATCTAAAAGAAGAAATGGAAGCATTAAAAAATGTATATATGGATCAAGCATATCAAGCTTTAATTAATTCAATAGATGATCACGAAACAACATGTCCAGCTTGTAATACAAAAGGAATACATAATTTAAAAGACATATTTAATCAAAAAAAGAAAATATATGAAGAAAGTAATAAAAGTTTATTTGGTAATTTTAAATTTCGTAATAATATTGATAAAGAGAAACAGATAGAAAATTTAATTGAATTAGCAAATAAATTTGATGGTAAAGAAATAGCTGAGCTGATAATTTGTGATGTAGATGATGAGAAAAGAAGTAGCATAATAGAAAATTTAAAACAAATAGAAGAAAAAAATAAAGAAATAGAAAAATTACAAGAAAAATTACAGGAATACTATAATAATATAAAAAAAGAAGAAAAAGATATAAAACTTTATTTTGAAAACAGATTTGATATAGAAGAATTAAAATTTGATGACAATGAAAATAAAATTATAGTTAAATTTAAAAGGAATGTTGATACATATAGTGAGGGAGAAATTCATTTAATAATTTTATTATTTAAATTATATGAATTCAAGATTAATGATAGCAATACATTAATAATAGATGATCCTTTAACTAGCTATGATTTAATAAATCAGTATAAAACATTATTTGAAATTGTAAATACAGCTAGTACAGAAAAGAAAATATTAATATTTACACATAATATAGAAATGATTAATATAATAAACAGTCAAGATAGTGGAACTTTCAAATATCAGTACATAGAAAAATATTTAGGAAAGTTATATTTAAAAAATATTGACATTAGTGCTACTGGAAGCATATTGAGTTTAAGCAATCTATTGAATTTAGATAATGAAAATTATTTAAAACTTCTAATAGAAAGAGAAAAAGAAGAGAATGATGAATATCACAAAGTATTTCATTATGATAATACATATACATTACAAGATAGTAACTTTAATGGATTAACTAATGAATATTTTGTAAACCTTATAGATTATTTCAATCCTAAAGATATAAGTAATATGACATTTTCACAAAATACTTTTAATAAAATAATATATATGTGTGCAATAAGAGTTTGGATTGAAAAGAAATTTTATGAAGCAATTAAGAATGATGAGGAGGTAATAAGGAGAATTACAGGAAAACAATTTTCTGAGAAAGTTAATGTATTATTACCTAGAGATGCAGACAGCTTATTAATCAATCAATATCCAAATTTAACTAGAACATTTTTAATGAGCAAGAAAGTAATGCTAAATCAAAATGAACACTATCAAAGTCAAATTATTCCATTTAATTATGCTTTAAATATATCTTTGGATGAATTAATAAATGAAATTAAAGAAATAAAAGAAAGATTTGAAGGAAAAGGCGAGAATTAACTCGCCTTTAAAGTTTATTTTTCAACACTTCCACTTATCAATTGTATTCCATCCACAAATCCATTCCTATAATACTTTTCATTCCAATAAGAAACATAATCCATAAAATTCTCATCAAGTTGTTCCAATTGTTTCTTAACATACTTTTTATTTTGCTCAGGAACATTCTTCAAAATTCTTTCAGAAATCTCATCAAAATAAATCCAATGCTTTTTATCTTCTGCACAGGTTAAAGCACCAATTTCATCCTCTCTAAAATCTAACCAATCTTTCAAAATATCATCATTAACTTCTCTTAAATTACTCATAAAATAACCTCCTAAAAATTAAAATTTTGTTAAATAAAAATTTGCTACAATAGTTAAAAATCCACAAACATCCGTGTACTACCACTTGGGAAAAAGTTGGGAAAAAACTTCTCAAAAAATGCCCTAAAAATGCACAAATGTTCTATAAGTAAAAACTCTTGTAAGTATTAAAATACCAACAAAAACTCTAATTTTCACAAAGTTACAAAAATGCCTCAAGTCTCGCTCATAACCCGAAGGCACATAGTAGTCTATTTCTCACTACAAAAAAAGACAGATTCAAAGTATTGAACCTGTCTCTTTTCTTTACATAAACATATTTTATATATCCAATCCCTTTAAAAACTTAACAAAAGGGTCTCTAAGTTCAGGTCTATTTAAAACCTCATCAACAGCAGCCATAACAAAACCTAACTTATCTCCAGAATCAAATCTTTTACTTTTATAATCATAGGCATAAACACCTTCTTTAGTATTAACCATTGCATTATAAGCATCAGTAACTTGAATTTCTCCACCCTTGCCAGGCTTAGTTTCAGCAAGAAAATCAAATATTTCAGGCATTAAAACATGTCTATCAGAAATTGCAAGATTAGACTTAGTTTCGTTAATTTGAGGCTTTTCCTGTAATCTTTCAGCTTTGTAGAAGCCATCAGCAATTTGAACACCAGAAACATTACCATATTTTGGAACATCTTTCCAGTCAACCTTTTCAACACCAATTACAGAACCACCACATTCTTCATGCTTCTCAATAATTTCTTTTAAACAAGGCTTCTCCCCATGGAAAACAACATCCCCATAAAGAATAGCAAAAGGTTCATTTCCAATAAAATCTTTAGCCTGATATATAGCATGTCCTAAACCTTTAGCACCTCCGTCTTGTTCTATAAAATGTATTTTAGCACCTCTAGATAGATTAGTAACCTGAGGTATAAATTTATCTTTTCCTCTTTCAATTAAAAAATTGGTAAGTTCATTATCTTCTGTAAAATAATCTTGAACAACATCTTTTTTTCTACCTATTACCATAACAATTTCCTCGATGCCAGACTCAACAGCCTCATCTACAATATATTGAATAATAGGTTTATCTAAAATGGTAAGCATACATTTTGGAACGGCTTTGCAAGCAGGTAAAAATCTTGTCGCAAAACCCGCAATAGGGATAACTGCTTTTCTTACGCCCATTTTATATTCCTCCTTCTTTTTTTGCAAAACGCATTATATTCAATATTCTATAACATCTAACTTAATTCGTCAATACTTTACATTACATAAAATCCCACAAAACATAAAATTAATAAATAGAGTATTGACAATACACACAAATTTTAATAAAATAATAATGCTTTAATATGTGCTCATAGCTCAGCAGGATAGAGCAGTCGCCTCCTAAGCGACAGATGGTGGTTCGAGTCCGCCTGGGCATACCAAGAAGAAAAGAGTTGATAATAATATAGAAGAAAAATATATGAAAGAAGCTCTGAAAGAAGCAAAAAAAGCATACAAAAAATTAGAAGTACCAGTAGGAGCCGTAATCGTAAAAAATGGAGAAATAATTGCAAAAGCACATAACCTAAAAGAAACAAAAAAAGATACCACCAAACATGCAGAAATACTTGCAATACAAAAAGCAAGCAAAAAACTTGGAGCATGGAGGCTAGAAGATTGTGAGATGTACGTAACATTAGAGCCATGCACAATGTGTGCAGGAGCAATAATATGTTCAAGAATAAAAAAAGTATATATAGGAACTAAAGATCCGAAGACAGGAGCATGTGGTTCCGTACTTAATATATTTGAAGACTATAAATTTAACCATAAAGTAGAGTACGAATTAGGTATAATGCAAGAAGAAAGCGAAAAAATATTAAAAGACTTTTTTAAAGAATTAAGAAAACTAAAAAAATAGAGCAGAAAGGAACTATATTAGTTAAATCTAAATATAGTAAGAAAATTAATGGAAGACTTTAATAAAAAAATAAGAAAAATAATATATTTTTTTATAGCAGTATTTATAATATCATTAATAATCACAATAATATGTCTGCTTATGTTAAAGTATGAAGTAGAAGGCGAAAATAACATGCCATTCGAAATATCACAAATGGTTGTAGTAAGTACAGCAGAAGGAATAGATACAGAAGGAGAAAAAACTTGGAATTTTAAACTTGTTCAAAATAACGATGTATATATACATATAGAAAAAAATAAAAATTATAGAGAAACAGAAATAATAAAAAATATAATATTAGACAATTTTGTAATAGATAAAGAACCCAAAAAAGGAAAAATATTAATATATAGACCTAGTGACTCAAGAGATGCAACATATGAATATGAAAAAAATTACGAAGTAGCAGATTCATTAATATATAAAGGATCAGAAGAAACAAACTTAAAAGAATTAACCATAGCAAATCAAGGAGGAGTAATAGCCTTAAGATATTGCAATAGTAATTTACGGAACATATTCATCTGATGATGAAGAAATAAAACACGATGGAACCATACTTTCAAAAATTGGTATAAAAGATGAAGAAATAAAAAGCCAAGTATCATTTGATTTAACAATAGAATTAGTATCAGGAAATAAATTCACAGGAACTATTTCCTTAGAATTACCAACTAGCAATATAATAAAAGCAGGAACATCAAATTATGAAAAAACAGACTTCTCAGACATAATTTTCAAAAGAAACTAAAAAAATATTGTAAAAAAACAAAAAACATTATATAATAAAAAAGAAATCTAACTTTTGCGTGGAGAGTAATTTTCGATAAAAATTTACGAATCTCGTCAGGTCCGGAAGGAAGCAGCGATAAGTAGAACCTTTTATGTGGGAGTTACTTTCCACGGAGAAGTTAGATTTCTCTAATATTAAATTTTTTCAAAAATTAATATTAAAAGAAAAACTTTAACACTGCCCTTTAAGAATTTTTGGCTTTTTTGGCTTGAAACATAAATTGGGCTTAGATAAAAGGCGCTTGAGCGCTTTGTTAATTAAGGGGGAATTGCTGTATGTCATATACTGCACTATATAGAAAATTTAGACCAAAAACTTTTAGCGAAATAGTTGGGCAAGACCATATTGTACAAACACTAAAAAATGAAATAAAATCAGGAAGAGTAGGACATGCATATTTGCTTACTGGAGGAAGAGGAACAGGTAAAACATCAACAGCAAAAATACTTGCAAGAGCAATAAACTGTTTAAATCCGAAAGATGGAGAGCCATGTAACGAATGTGAAATATGCAAAGCAAGTCTTGAAGGAACACTTACAGATGTAGTAGAAATGGATGCTGCATCAAATAACAGTGTAGAAGACATAAGAAGTATAAAAGAAAAAATAAATTTCTTACCAACACTTGCAAAGTATAGAGTATATATAATAGATGAGGTTCATATGTTATCAACAGGAGCATTTAATGCATTGCTAAAAACACTAGAAGAACCTCCAGAGCATGTAAAATTCATATTAGCAACAACTGAACCACAAAAACTACTTGCAACAATTTTATCAAGATGTCAAAGATTTGACTTCAAAAAAATATCAAATAGCGATTTAGTAAAAAGAATGAAAATAATATGCGAAGAAAGCAATATACAGATAACAGATACAGCCTTAAATCTAATTGCGACACTATCAGAAGGAGCAGCAAGAGACGCACTAAGCATATTAGAAAGATGTATACAAAGTGGTGGAGAAGCAAATATAGATGAAAATCAAATAAAAGACCTAGTTGGAATCCCTAAATTTGTATATGTACATGATATTATAAAAGGCATAATAGATAAAGATGTAGAAGCATCATTAAATGCTATGAATAGAATATTAGACGAAGGAAAAGACTTAAATAATTTTTTATGGGAAATGATAAAACATACAAAAGATATTCTTATATATAAAGTAAGCAAAAAAAATGAAATATATAGTGAAGAAGAAATAAAACAAATAGCTAAAATAGCCGAAGAAACATCAAAAGATGAGCTAATAAATATAATATATAAATTATCTGAATTAGAAAATAAGATGAAACAATCATCACAAAAAACAATAATATTTGAAGCAGAAGTAATAAAACTATGTATGAAAAAAGAAGAATACAAACCAGAAGCAAAAGAAAATTATGTTGAACCACAACAAAGAAATGAAATCAAAAGAGAAATACCAAAAGTAGAAAATAGAGCGCAAGCACCAAGAGTGCAAAATATACCACAAGCCACACAGCAACCGGAAACAAAGAGTACAAAGCAAGAAAGACCAAGTAATAATGTAAAAGCAGGAAATATAATTTCAGACTGGCCAAATCTATTAACAAATTTAAAAAAACAAGGAAAAGTCATATTATATGCTAACCTTATAGATACAGAAGCGGTAGAAAAAGACGACATGACAGTAGGTATAACATTTAGAAATGGACTAAACGCATTCAGAAAAGAACTATTACAAAAACCAGAAAATATGAATACACTTATAAAAGAAGTATCAATGATATGCGGAAAACCAATGAATGTTAAATTAGAAGAAAGCCAAGTTACAACTAAAGTAGAAACGAAAACTATACAAACAAATAATATAGAAAAACCAAAAGAAGAGCAAGTAAATGATGAAGAAGATGTTTTAAGCTCTTTGGATATACCAATAAATTTTGTAGAAGAATAAAGGAGGAAAATTAATATGTCAAAAAGAGGAGGATTCCCAGGAGGAGCAAGTTTCGGAGGAATGAATATCAATAAACTAATGAAAGAAGCAAAGAAAATGCAAGCCGATATGGAAAAATCACAAGAAGAATTAACAGCAAAAGAATTTGAAGCTACAGCAGGCGGAGGAGCAGTAACTGTAAAGGTAAGCGGCGCAAAAGAATTAAAAGAAATAAAAATACAAAAAGATGCAGTTGATGCAGAAGATGTAGAAATGCTAGAAGATTTAATTTTAACATGTGTAAATGAAGCACTAAAAAAAGTAGATGTAGCACAAAATGCAAGCTTTGGAAAATACAACATACCAGGCTTAATGTAAAGTAAAAGCGAGGAAAGATTATGTCATACTATTCGCCATCAATAGAAAAATTAATAGAAGGATTTGAAAAGCTACCAAGTATTGGACATAAAACAGCAGTAAGACTTGCATTTCATATACTAGATGCAAGTGAAGAGGAAGTAAATGAATTTATAAATTCAATTACAAATGCAAAAACAAATCTAAAATACTGTTCAGAATGTTTTAATATATCTGACACAGATCCATGCCCAATCTGCGCAAGCCCTAAGAGAGATAAAAGTGTAATATGTGTTGTAGAAGATGTAAAAGATATAATTGCAATGGAAAGAACACATGAATTTAAAGGAATATATCATGTATTACATGGCTCAATATCTCCAATGAACGGTATAGGTCCAGACGATATAAAAATAAAAGAGTTATTAAATCGAATACAAAATAGCAATGAAATAAAAGAAATAATTGTTGCAACAAACCCTAGGGTAGAAGGAGAAGCAACAGCAATGTATATTTCGAAAATATTAAAACCACTTGGAGTAAAAGTGACTAGGATAGCACACGGAATACCAGTAGGAGGAGATTTAGAGTATACAGACGAAGTAACTCTAACAAAAGCACTAGAAGGAAGACACGAATTTTAAATAATAACAAACTAAAGAAAATAAGAGAAAACGAGAGAAAATAAAAGTAAATAAAAGAAAAACAAGGAAAATTGAAATATACAAAAATTGAATAAAAAAGTTATTTAATGTAAAATCTAATAGTAAATGGAAAATGCATTACCCGTAGGAAAAAATAAATAATGAACAAAGGAGTGCAAAAATAGTATATGAGGAAATTACTAATTGGATTAAGGACAAGCGTAAAGTTGATGATTTTATTTGTTGTTAGTTGTATAGTAATACTAGCAATAACTATGAGTGTTTACAGACCAATTTACAGTGTATATTTTGACGGAGAAATGGTTGGATATACACAAAACAAATCCAAATTACAAGGAAGAATAGCTGATTTCATAGAAAATGGTGACGATGATAATATAGCATTTGTTCAAATAGATAAAATGCCAGAATATAAATTGTGCTTTGTAAAGAGAGACATAGAAACAAATGATGACGAAATATATGAAAAGGTAACATCAGAAGGACAAGATTATTATAAATATTATGCTTTAACATTAAATAGCGAAGAAAAAGTATATGTAGCTTCATTTGAAGAAGCAGAAGATATAGTAAATGAGTTAAAAGAAAAGAATAGTAATAATGTAGAAAATTTAGCCATTGAACAAAAATATGTTAATGAGAAAAAAGAAACAACAGACAAGGAAACAGCAGTAACAAGTTTGTATCAAGAAAAGCCAAAAGTTGAAACACCAAAAAAGAGTGCAGGAACTGTTAAAAGTGCATCTGTTGGTAGTGGTTTTAAAGATGTAGGAATTAAATTCATAAAACCAATAACAGCAACAATAACATCAAGATTTGGTTCAAGATGGGGAACAAAACACAAAGGAACAGACTTTGGAGCACCAACAGGAACATCAATAAAGGCAGCAGCAGCAGGTACAGTAACATATGCAGGATGGAATAGTGGAGGATATGGATATTTAGTAATCATATCACACGGAAAAGGTGTTCAAACATATTATGCACATTGTAGTTCGATATTAACAAAGGTAGGAGCAACTGTAAAAGCAGGAGATTTAATTGCAAAATCAGGAGCTACTGGACATGTAACAGGACCACATCTTCATTTCGAAGTAAGAATAAATGATGTAGCATATAATCCAGAATATTATTTATAAAATATATTAAAATAAAAAATAGCCTATACAAAATATGTAAGGCTATTTTTTTATAATAAGAATTCTTACGAAAATTCTTTAAATACGCTTGGAAGTAATATATTTAATTTGACTCGTTCCTTGTTGGTCGTCTCCTAAGAGGAATGTATGGAACTTCGTTCCAACATCCTCTAAGTCGCTCCCATGCTACGCGTCACTTCGTAAATTAAATATATTACTTCCAAGGCTAAGTTAACATTTTTTTGACTAATACGAAAAAATATAGTATAATAAGCTCCAATATACATAATTATTACAGAAGTATTAAATTTCTATTACAATTCTGTAAATATTATTGACTTATTGAATAAATCTAATAAAATATATATAGATAAGAAGGCGGAAAATTTTTGAGAGTAATAAGTGGAATAGCTAGAGGAACTAAATTAGAAACATTAGAAGGAAATGATACAAGACCTACATTAGATAGAGTAAAAGAGGCACTATTTAATATTATACAAAATGAAATATATGATGCAAAAGTCTTAGATTTATTTTCTGGAAGCGGTGCATTAGCAATAGAAAGTATAAGTAGAGGAGCACAATATGCAGTTAGTTCAGATAGCTCAAAAAAAGCGATAGAAATAATAAAACAAAATGTAAAAAAAACACATTTTGAAGACAAAATTAAAATAATAAATAAAGATTACAAAAAAACATTAGAAGAAATAAGTAAACTTAGATTTGATATAATTTTTTTAGACCCACCATATGATACTAACTTTGGAGTAGAATCAGTAAGAATTATTATAGAAAATAACATTCTATCAAAAAATCGGTATAATAATTTTTGAAACAGACAAGGAAGACGTAGAATATATGGGAAACTTAAAAAAATATACAGAAGTTATAGACATAAGAAAATATGGAAGAGTAAAACTTATATTCTTACGTCGAAAGGAGTAAACATATATATGGAAATATTTACATTATTGGAAACTTTAGAAGAACTTATAGAAAATAGCAAATCAGTACCTTTTACAAGTAAAGGAATTATTGATAAAGAAGAAATGCTAGACTTAATTAAAGAAATAAGAATAAAGCTTCCAGAGGAACTTAAACAAGCAAAGTGGGTAAAAGAAGAAAGAACAAGAATATTAATAGAAGCCCAAAAAGAAGCAGATGATGTTATAAAAGAAGCAGAGAATAGAATAATAGCAATGATAGATGAACATGAAATTACAAGAAAAGCATATGCACAAAAGGCTGAAATAATAGAAACAGCAAATGAAATGGCTAGAGAAATCTCAAACGGAACAAAAGAACATGCAGATGCTTTACTTGGAAAAATTGAGGGCGTTTTAGAAGAAACTTTAAAAACAATACAAAATAATAGAAAAGAATTATCTTAAGTGAAATACATACTAAAGAAAATATAAAAAAGGAATATGTATTATGGAAAAAATTTTTAATAACAAAAATGGAATAAAAGTTTGGCAACTTATTCTACTTATAATTATTTTTTTCTTAATAGTTATAATAATAGGAAGTATTTTGAAAACAAAAGGAAGAATGGTTAATAGGAGCGAAATATTTGCTAGAGATTATGGATATATAAACTATGGTGCAGAAGTTGAGCAGGTTAGGAATAATATCCTATTAAAATATGATGAGCTACAACAAACTGTATCATTAGAACAACTTGCACATGAAATGATGGAAAATGCAGATTGGATATTAGCCGCTTATGTTTATATGAACGATTATGGAGAAGATGAATATATAGTAGTTATTACAAAAGAAAGATATACATTTCACGTATATTATGATTGGATATCAAGAGTAGACGAATAAATTAAGAATGCATAAAAAGGAAAGATGAAAGAAGAAAGATGCAAGAACAGATTCCAAATTTTCTATATAAATTATTACTAAAACAATATAGTAAAGATATAGTAGATAAAATAATAGAAGGGTATAAAAAAGAAAATCCAGTAACAATAAGGGTTAATACACTAAAATCAAATGTAGAAGAAGTAAAGACTATCCTTAGCAAAGAAAATATTATATATAAAAAAGTAGAATGGTATAAAAATGCATTAATTATAGAGAATGTGAAAGAAGATAATATAAGAAATTTAAGCATATATAAAGAGGGAAAAATATATATGCAAAGTTTATCATCAATGCTTCCAGCAATTTTATTAGAGCCAAGGAAAAACGAAAATATATTAGACATGACAGCGGCACCAGGAGGAAAAACAACGCAAATAGCAGCTCTATCTAATAATGAAAGCTTAATAACAGCATGTGAGAAAAACAAGATAAGATACGATAGATTAAAATATAATATAGAAAAGCAAGGAGCAACTAGAGTTAATATAATGCGTGAAGATGCAAGAATGCTCAGCGATTATTTTTCATTTGACAAAATATTGCTTGATGCACCTTGTAGCGGAAGTGGAACATCAAACATATTTAAAAAAGAATTTTCTGAAGAATTAATCAAAAGGTCGATAAAAACACAAGAAGTTTTACTAAAAAAAGCATTAACCATCTTAAAAAAAGGTCAAATAATGGTATATTCAACATGTTCAATCTTAAAAGAAGAAAATGAAAATATATTAAATAAGACATTAGCTAATTTTAATGCACAAATCATTCCAATAGATAAAAAAACAATCGTAGGAATTCCACTATTAAATTCAACAATAGAAGGCACTATAACTATAAGACCAACTGATTTATATGAAGGATTTTTTGCATGCAAAATAAAAAAGAAATAGAAAATATTGCATAAAAAATCACTATTTGGGTAAGATACTAAGGCGAATCTAGATAAAAATTTTTAAAACAAAAAGAAGGGAAAGAATAATAATGGCAGACCTAAACCAAATAGAATTACAAAATTTAAGACATTTAATAAAAGGAGCAGAAAACTCTTATCAGAAATTAAACACATATTCAGAGCAAGTACAAGATACACAAATTAAACAAATATTTACAAAATCATCACAGGAGGCTTTAAATACAAAGCAAAAATTAATGACATTTCTGAATAACTAATTAAATTCAAAGATTTTGATGTATGCAATTATAATTTATAAAAAGAAACACTAAACCTTCGGAAAAGCAACTTTTCGTGTAGATTAAATAGGGAAGGAATGATAAAAGTGGATGAAAAAACTATGATAAATGATATTCTCGAAAATGTGAAAAATGAACTTACGACATATCAGCAGGTAATATCAGAAACAAAAAATATGCAACTTAGGAATACAATCCAACAAATAAGAAATACTGCGGAGAGCTTTCAATATGAATTATTCAAAATAGCAGAAACTAAAGGCTATTACAAAACAGCAGAATCAGCAGACCAAAAACAAATCGAAAAAGTAAAAACAGAATTAGAACAATAATAAAAAATCTCTTGTTAAATAAAATACTAAAAATCTCTATGTAATTGTTATTATATAGAGATTTTTATTCTAAATCTAATCGTTACAGGATAATGATTTTAGTAAAAAGTTTTTACCTACGTTTGAAAGTAATATATTTAATTTGACTCGTTCCTTGTTGGTCGTCTCCTAAGAGGACTGTATGGAACTTCGTTCCAACATCCTCTAAGTCGCTCCCATGCTACGCGTCACTTCGTAAATTAAATATATTACTTCCAAACGGATTAAAAATAGCTTTTATAATAAATCATTATCCTGTAACCAAGCTCTCACCTTGACAAAATAGACATATAGATGTACAATATATTCTGTGAAAAAAGGAGGTACTATGCCGAATAATACGAAAAAAACATTTGAAACAATAATAACGAAAACCAAAATATATCTAGTAATAATAGCAATAATATTAGTATTATTGTGCATACAAAATATAAATTTTATTATCCCATCAATTGTATTATATGGGATTTTACTAATTTACACGTTTTGGACAGATAACAAGAATAAAAATGAGTTAGACAAACATATACAGGAACTTACATTTAATGTAGATACAATAGCAAAAAACGCTCTTATAAATTCTCCATTCCCACTTGCGATTATCGAAGAAGATGGAAATATAATATGGAAGAATGTTAGCTTTGTAAATGAATTTGGAAATATCGATATAAAAAATATCTTAACAGATATGATAAAATCAGCAAAAGTAAAAATACAAAACAATGAAAAATCTGAAAAAAAAGTAATGGTATATGAACAAATAAAAATAGGAAAAAAAGATTATAGAACAATTATCGGTACAATAAAAGAAAAAAATAGGAAAAAGAAAACTAGCAAAATGTATGCAATTTATCTAATTGATAACACTTATGCAGTAGAAACAATGAAAAAATATGAAGATTCTCAAACTTGTACAGGAATAATTATAATAGACAGTTATGATGAATTACTACAAAGCCTAAAATTAGAAGAAAGAAATCAAGTTTTAACGGAAATCGAAAATAAAATATATGATTGGGTATCAAAATTTGAAGGAATAGCAATAAAAACAGAAAGAGATAGATTCGCATTTGTATTCGAAAAAAAGCATTTAGATAAAATAATAGAAAATAAATTTGAGATACTAGGTATGGCAAAAGATACAGAAACAGAAGGAGTTATACCAACAACACTAAGTATAGCAATTGTTGCAGAAGGTTCATCAAACTATGAAAAATATAAAGCAACTGTATCAGCAATGGACTTGGTATTAGGACGTGGAGGAGACCAAGCAGTTGTTAGAAGAAATGGAAAATACGAATTTTTTGGAGGAAAGACACAAGAAGTAGAAAAAAGAACCAAAGTAAAGGCTAGAACAGTAGCAGTAGCACTTGAAAAATTAATAGAAGAAGCACCGAATGTATTAATAATGGGACACGCAAATGGAGATATTGACTCAATGGGTTCAAGCCTTGGAATATATAGAATAGTAAAATCTTTAGGTAAGACAGCAAAAATCGTAAACAATACTTATGGTTTAACTTTAAAAGATTTTATAGAAGCTGTTGAACAAGAAAAAGAATATGAAGGAGCAATAATAGATAGAGCAGAGGCATTATCTGAAATTACAGAAGATACACTTTTAATAGTTGTAGACACACATAAAAAATCTTATGTAGAAGTACCAGAATTACTTGATAAAACAAATAAAATAGTAGTAATAGACCACCATAGAAGAGGCCCAGACTATATAGACAATGCTGTACTTATGTTCCATGAAGTATATGCATCATCAGCAGCAGAATTAGTAACAGAACTTTTACAATATACAAAAAATGAAGCACAAATTACAACATTTGAAGCAGAAAGCTTATATGCAGGTATAATGGTAGATACAAAGAATTTCACATTTAAAACAGGAGTAAGAACCTTTGAAGCTATGGCATATTTAAGAAAAAATAACATTGACATTATAAAGGTAAAAAAATGGTTCCAAAGCGACCTAGAAAGCTACAACGTAATATCAGATATAGTTAAAAGTACAGAAATAATAAAAGAAACAATAGGTATTGCTGAATATAAAGAAGAAGACGATAACGTAAACTTAGTATGTGCAAAAGCAGCTGACGAATTGCTAACAATAAGTGATATAACAGCATCATTTGTACTTGGAAAATTAAAAGATAAAGTATATATAAGTGGACGTTCAATAGGAAATATAAATGTACAAATGATATTAGAAAAATTGCGGAGGCGGAGGCCATAGCACTGTTGCAGGAACACAAATAGAAAATGTTACAATAGAAGAAGCAAAAACTAGATTAAAAGAATCAATAAATCAATATTTTGAACAAAACATTGAATAAAACGGAGGTCAGTATGAAAGTAATATTACAAACAGATGTAAAAGGAATGGGTAAAAGAGGAGATATAGTAAATGCAAGTGATGGACATGCAAGAAATTATTTAATTCCTAAGAAGTTAGCAATACCAGCAGATAAACAAAACTTAAACGAACTATCTGCAAAAAAATCATCAGAGGCACATAAAAAAGAATTAGAAAAAGAGCAAGCAATCAAAATAAAAGAAAAAATAGAAAAAAAGCTACTAACCTTAAAAACAAAAGCTGGAGAAAACGGAAAAACATTTGGAAGTATTACATCAAAAGAAATATCAGAAAGCATAGAAAAAGAATTTGGAGAAAAGATAGATAAAAAGAAAATAATAATACAAAGTCCGATAAAAGCAGTAGGAGGATATACAGTAGATTTAAAACTTTTTGAGGGAATCACAGCAAAACTTAAAATCAACATAATTGCAGAATAGGAAGGAAGATAAAAATGGATATAGGAAAAGTTCCACCAAATGATGCAGAAGCAGAAGAAGCAGTTTTAGGATGTATGTTATTAGATAAAGAAGCAGTTTATCAAGCATTAGAAACTTTAAAACCAGAAGACTTTTATAGAGAAGAAAACAAACTAATCTATTCTGCTATGGTTAATTTATATGGACGTTCTGAACCAGTAGATTTAATTACAGTTAAGGAAGAACTTGTATCACTTGGTAAATTTGAAGTATGTGGTGGACTTGAATATATAGCAGATTTGCCAGAGAAAGTTCCAACAACTGCAAATGTGGACAAATACATAAAAATAGTAGAAGAAAAATCAATCCTAAGAAGTCTGATTAAAACATCAAACGAACTAGTTGAATTAGGATATGACCAAACACTAGAAGTAGATGAAATAATAGAAAAGGCAGAAAAAGGTGTATTTAATCTAATGAAAAATAGAAATCAAAAAGGATATACACCAATAAAAGAAATACTTGTTGAAACATTTGCAACTCTAGAAAAACTATACAATCAAAAAGAACATATAACAGGAATACCAACAGGATTTTCGGAACTAGACTATAAAACAGCAGGTTTACATGGATCAGAACTAATTCTAGTTGCAGCAAGACCAGCCATGGGAAAGACAGCATTTGCATTAAATATTGCAACAAATGCAGCAGTTAGAGCAAATGTACCAGTTGCTATATTTAGCCTAGAAATGTCAAAAGAACAATTAGTATCAAGAATACTAAGTTCAGAAGCTATGATAGACAGTAATAAACTAAAAACAGGAAAAATGGAAGAAGAAGACTGGATAAAGCTATCAGAAGGATTGCGGACCATTATCAGAAGCAGAAATGTATATAGATGACACACCAGGAATATCAATAACAGAAATAAGAGCAAAATGTAGAAAACTAAAACTAGAAAAAAATATAGGATTAGTGGTAATAGACTATTTGCAATTAATAAGTGGCTCAGGAAGCAAAAAAAATGGTAGCAGAGAGCAAGAAATATCAGAAATAAGTCGTTCACTAAAAATACTCGCAAAAGAACTTGATGTACCAGTAATTGCATTATCTCAATTATCTCGTGCACCAGAGCAAAGAAAAGATGACCATAGACCAATGCTATCTGATTTACGTGAATCTGGAGCAATAGAGCAAGATGCTGATATAGTAATGTTTCTTTATAGAGATGACTATTATAACCCAGAAAGTGAACAAAAGAATATTGCAGAGGTTATACTTGCAAAGCACAGAGGAGGCTCAACTGGTACAGTAGAATTACTATGGCTAGGAAGCTTCACAAAATTTGCAAACATAGAAAGATATAGAGAATAGATAAAAAAGAGAGGGAATAAATTGCTAAAAGAAAAAGTAATAGAAACAATAAAAAAGTATAATTTAATTAACGAAGGAGAAAAAATAGTAGTCGGAGTATCAGGAGGCCCCGACTCTCTTTGTCTTATAAACGTATTAGATGAGATACGAAAAGAAGGAAAAATAAAATTTGATTTAGTTGTATGCCATGTAAATCATATGATTAGAGAGGAAGCAGAAAGTGATGAAAAATTTGTATACAACTATTGTGAAGAAAAACATATCCCGATATTTATTGAGCATAAAAAAGTTGTAGAAGTTGCAAAAAGTAAAAAAATAGGAACAGAAGAAGCAGGAAGAGAAATAAGATATAATTTTTTCAATGAAATATTAAAAAAAACAAATGCAAATAAAATTGCAACAGCTCATACAAAAAATGACAATGCAGAAACAGTACTAATGAACTTAATTAGAGGAAGCGGGCTTTCAGGAATTAAAGGAATAAAACCAAATAGGGATGACATATACATTAAACCATTAATAGATATATCAAGAAATGAAATAGAAGAATACTGTGAAAATAACAAATTAGAGCCAAGACATGACAAAACAAATGATGAAAACATATATACAAGAAACAAAGTAAGAAATATACTAATTCCACTAATAAAAGAAGAATTTAATCCAAACATAATAGATACAATAGACAGACTTTCGAAGCTTGTAGATAAAGAAAATGATTATTTAGATAAAGTAACTAAAAAAACTTATGAAAAAATATTAATAAAAGAAGAAAAACTAGAGATAATATTAGATTTGAAGGGATTTAATAAAGAGGAAGAAGTTATAAAAAGCAGAGTAATACTATATACTATAAAGAGATTGCTAGGTACAACATCTTCAATTCAAAAAATTCATATAGAAAATATAATAAATCTATGCCAAAAAAACATAGGGAACAAATACTTAACGCCAAATAAAAATATAAAAATATTAGTAAATAAAGGAAAAATGTATTTTTTTGTAACATAAATTTCATAATAGCACAAAATATGTATTGCCGTAGTAAAACTTACATACAAGCAAGATTTGAAACAAAAAAGTTTTAAAAAAGTATTGAAAAGAAAATATAAATATGATAATATTCCCGGTAGAAAAAAGAAAACGAGTAAAAAGCTTATATAAAAGCTTTTAGTACAAGGAGGAAAATTTTGAAAAGTAGTATTAAAACATTAGCAATGTGGCTAATAATAGGAATTATAGTTGTGGTGTTAATAACATCAATTTTAGATAATGCAGATACAAAAATGTCATATTCTGAATTAATAGAAAATATTGGCAGAATAACTGAGATTGAATTATCTTATGATGGTAAAACAGCAAATGTAACACTAGAAAATGATCCAATAAAAAAAGAAGTAAATATTCCAAGTACAGATAGCTTTATGGATTATATAACAGATTATTTAAAAACAGCTAATACAAAAATAGAGGTTTCAGGAAATTCACAATCAATACTAATAACAATCTTAGAAGTTTTATCTCCATTTGGATTATTAATAATAGTATTGTTATTCTGGTTCTTCACAATGAACTCATCAGCACAAGGAAATAACAAAACCTTAAGCTTTGGAAAAAGCAAAGCAAGAATGATGACAACAGCAGATAAAAACAAGGTAACATTTGTAGATGTTGCAGGTGTAGATGAAGAAAAAGAAGAATTACAAGAAATAGTAGAATTTTTAAAAAATCCTAAAAAATTCACAGACATGGGAGCAAGAATACCAAAAGGAGTATTGCTAGTAGGACGGGCCAGGAACAGGTAAAACATTACTTGCAAAAGCAGTTGCAGGAGAAGCTGGAGTACCATTCTTTATAATAAGTGGTTCAGACTTCGTAGAAATGTTTGTTGGAGTTGGTGCATCAAGAGTAAGAGACTTATTTGATCAAGCAAAAAGAAATTCACCATGTATAGTGTTCATAGACGAGATAGATGCAGTAGGAAGACAACGTGGAGCAGGACTTGGAGGAGGACATGATGAAAGAGAACAAACACTTAACCAATTATTAGTTGAGATGGATGGATTTGCAGCAAATGAAGGAGTAATTGTACTTGCAGCAACAAACAGACCAGATATACTAGATAAAGCATTATTAAGACCTGGAAGATTTGATAGGCAAATAGTAGTACCAGCACCAGACGTAGGAGCAAGAGAACAAATCTTAGAGGTACACGCAAGAAAGAAAAAATTAGGACCAGATGTAGATTTAAAAACAATAGCTAAAAACACATCAGGATTTTCAGGAGCAGACCTAGAAAATGTATTAAATGAAGCAGCACTACTTGCAGCAAGAAGAAACTTAAAAGAAATAGGCATGGCAGAAATAGAAGATGCCATGGTAAAAGTAACAATGGGACCAGAGAAGAAAACAAGAGTTAGAAGTGATAAAGAGAAAAAATTAGTTGCATATCATGAAGCAGGTCACGCAGTAGTAAGCAAATTCTTGCCAACACAAGATGATGTACATCAAATATCAATAATACCTAGAGGAATGGCTGGCGGATACACAATGTATAGACCAAGCGAAGATAAATCATTTATGTCAAAATCAGAAATGGAAGAAACCATTGTATCATTACTTGGGGGAAGAGTTGCAGAAAGCCTTATTCTAAATGATATATCAACAGGAGCAAGCAATGACATAGAAAGAGCATCAAAGATAGCAAGAGATATGGTATCAAAATATGGTATGAGTGATGTAGTCGGAGCAATAATGTTTGGAGCAGGACAGGAAGAAGTATTCCTTGGAAGAGATTTAACACAATCAAAGAACTATTCAGAACAAACAGCAGCTATAATAGATGCAGAAACTAAAGGAATAATAGATAAAGCTTACAAAAGAGCAGAAGAAATTCTAAAAGAACATATAGATAAATTACACGTTGTTGCAGGAATATTGTTAGAAAAAGAAAAAATTGACGGTGAAGAATTTGCAAAGGTATTTGAATAGAAGAAAGATTGAGATACGTGTATTTTACATGTATCTCAGTTTTGTTATTATTAGATGAAAATAGTTTGTTACAGGATAATGGGGCGTTTCAATAGAATAGCTGAATGATTTATTTTTTAGAGCTTTGGTGTCGCAGTCTACAAATTAAAGATATATAATGTAGACTGCTCCATTCGCCCTCCGCTCCGCTCCGGTTGTTCGCTTACGCAGCTCTTTCAAATAAATCATTTCAGCTATTCTTTAATATAAAAACATTAATTTTATCCTGTAACTATATCTTTGGTAAATTATTCCACTATATTGATTTTAATTTAAAAAAAGTATAAAATATATAATAAATAAAATGGTAATGAGGTTGTCCATTAGAAAGGAATAGCAATAAAAATGAAAGTAAAGAAAATTGTTTTGTTTATTTTAATATTTTTAGGATTACTTGCCTTTTCTACATTTACAAATAATGTAGAAGCAGAAAGTTTAGGCTATTTAACCACAATAAGAGAAAGAACTGAAGGTAATGTAAAATATAGCCATCAGATAGGAGGAGCTAACCCATCAACTTCTAAAAATATATGGAAATTGGTAACTTGCAATCAACAAGGAACTCCTACAAATCAGGAAAAAGATTTATATTGTTTAAGAGCTGGATTAGGCTTTACATCAACAAGCTTAGATAATAAAGTTGTAAGTTATACAGAAAGCTATAAAATGATGGAACAATATGACAGCTTAGTAAATTACTTTGGAAATGGAATTTCAACAGAAATCACAATATTTAAAAGGGATAACGAAGAAAAATTCAAAGCTGTAATGTGGATATTAGATAATATGCTATTAGAAGGTGCAACAGAAAAACAAGTAGAAGATTACTTAAAAGAATATGCAGGATATACAGACAGAACACTTACACAAACAGAATTTAAAGAAAATGTATTAACAAGAGCAGATATAGAAGCAATACAACAACTCGCAATTTGGTATTTTACGAATGATGATGAGCCAGCCTATAAAAATGAAACCTTACCACCAATATATATGAAGATAGCTGGGGACTCGGAATACGAAACAAGAGGGGAATATCAAACATATCAAACAATATATAATGTAGGAGGTTTTAATGGTACATTAAGATTTAATGCAGCAAGTAATTTATATAGTAAATTATTAGAAGAAGCAAAGAAAGCAGCAAAAACAGACTATAAACCAACAAAAGACATTACAATATATTTAGCAGGAACAGGTGCAGCAAATGAACAACCGGTAGTACAAGTAAAAGAAAGCAAAAAAGAAGTAGACGTCGCATTAAGAAAATTCATAACAGCAGTAAATGGAACAGAAATACCAAAAGAAAATTCTAGAGAACCAGAAGTAGACTCAAGTAAATTAAATACACAAGTAAGTGACAAAAAGCAAACAACAGCTGAATACAATCACACCAAAGTTCCAGTTAAGGTATCGGTAGGAGATACAGTAACATATACTTTAAGACTATATAATGAGGGAGAAGTAGACACTTACATAAAAGAAGTAACAGATTATTTACCACCATACTTAGAATATGTACAATATGGAAGAGATACGGGCAATTGGTGGAAAGTAGATGGTGAAACTAATAGAATAGCAACTTCATTAGAAAATTGTATTGTTATAGGCGTTGGAGGAGGAATTGATAATTCTAAAGTAAATAGCAAGTTAGGTGACGTTCTAATACCAGCAGCAAAGTACAATGCCGAAACAGGAAATTATACTTTAAGTTATGTAGACATACAAATATCATGCAAAGTAAAAACAAATGCGCCTTATGACACAAATATAACAAACATTGCACAAATAACAAAAATGACAGATGCAAATGGAAAAAATCTTGAAAAGGATAGAGATTCAACACCAAATGGGGGATTTAATCGTCCAGATGATAATAGCTTACCATCATATAAAGACACAGATAAAGATAAAAAATACATACCAGGACAAGAAGATGACGACGATTTTGAAAAAGTACTAGTTGAAAGGCAAATAACATCAGTAACAGTAACAAAGATATGGAATGATAAAGAAAATCAAGACAATTTAAGAGGAGAATATAAAGTAACACTAACTGGAAAAGTTGGAGAAAAAGTAGTATATACAGACGAACAGACACTATCTGCAACAAAAACGACATATACATGGGAAAATCTTGATAAACTTTCAGAAGGACAAGAAATAACATATACAGTAACAGAAAGTAAAGTACCAACAGGATACAAAGAAGAAATTACAGGAAACCAAAAAGAAGGTTTTAAAATAACAAATACACACACACCAGCAGAAATAGAAGTAACAGTAAATAAAACTTGGGAAGATAATGATAATCAAGATGGAAAAAGAGCAGAATATGAAGTAACAATAGTAGGAACAGCTCGTGGAGAAGAAGTATATAGAGATACTCAAAAATTAAATCCAGAGACATTAACATATAAGTGGACAAAACTTGCAAAATATTCAAAAGGAGAAGAAATAACATATACAGTAACAGAAAGCAAAGTACCAGAAAAATACACACAAGAAGTTACAGGAAATCAAAAAAATGGGTTTAAAATAACCAATAGGCATACTCCAGAAAAAACAAATGTAACAGTAACAAAGAATTGGGAAGATAACGATAACCAAGACGGATTAAGGAATAAATATAAAGTAACAATAGTAGGAACAGCACATGGAAAAGAAGTATATAGAGATGAACGCGAGCTAGATCCAGAAACATTAACATATACTTGGACAAATTTAGAAAAATACAATGAGGGAGAAGAAATAACATATACAGTAACAGAAAGTAAAGTACCAGAAGGATACAAAGAAGAAGTTACAGGAAGCGCAAAAGAAGGTTTTGAAATAACAAATACACACACACCAGCAGAAATAGAAGTAACAGTAACAAAAACTTGGGAAGATAATGACAACCAAGACGGAAAAAGAGCAGAATACGAAGTAACAATAGTAGGAACAGCACATGGAGAAGAAGTATATAGAGATACTCAAAAACTAAATCCAGAGACATTAACATATACTTGGACAAAACTTGCAAAATACTCAAAAGGAGAAGAAATCACATATACAGTAACAGAAAGTAAAGTACCAGAAGGATATATAGAAGAAGTTACAGGAAATCAAAAAGATGGTATTGAAATAACAAATACACATACGCCAGAAAAAATAAATGTAAGTGTAACAAAGGAATGGATTGATGAAAATAATTTTGATGAATTAAGAGCAGAATATGAAGTAACAATAATAGGAAGAGCTAAAGGAAGCATAGTATATAGAAATGTAAAAAAATTAACACCAGAAAAACTTAGCTATACATGGGAAAACTTAGATAAATACTTTCAAGGAGAAGAAATAGAATACACGGTAACAGAAAGTTTGATACCATTAGGATATACACAAGAAGTTACAGGAAATCAAAAAGATGGATTTAAAATAACAAATACACATCAGGTATTACATCCAGATTTATCACTAAGAAAATACATAACAGAAGTAGATGGAAAAGAAGTAGAAACATCAAGAGAGCCAGATGTAGATACAGGCATAATGGATAGTAAAGAAGACACAACATCAGAATATAATCATCCAAAAAATCCAATAATGGTAAAAAAAGGAAGTTTAGTAAAATACACAATAAGAGTATATAATGAAGGAAACATAAATGCATATGCAAGTGAGATAACAGACTATTTACCAAAGTACTTAAATTATTTACCAGAAAATGAGATAAACAAAAAATACGGATGGGAATATGATGAAGAAACAAGAGAAGTAAGAACAACAATAACAGCCAAAGAAAATACAGCAGGAGACGAAATCTATAGAGAAAGAGAAAACGGAAAATTACTTCTAGCATATGACGGAAATGGAGAATTAAACTATATAGATGTAAAAATAGCCTGTGAAGTTGACAAACAAGCAGAAGGAAATGGAATACTAACAAACCTAGCACAAATAACAGAGGTAAAGGATGAAAAAGGAAAAGTAAGAGATGATGATAGAGACTCAAAGCCAGATGACAACTTCGAATTACCAGATGATAAAGAAAGACCAAACTACAAAGATGAAGAATCAAAGAAAGACTATGTGCCAGGGCAAGAAGATGATGACGACTTTGAGAAAGTACAAGTAATTCCAGAAATAGATTTATCACTTAGAAAATACATAACAGAAGTAGATGGAAAAGCAGTAGAAACATCAAGAGAACCAAAAGTAGATACAAGTATAATGGATAGAAAAGAAGATACAACATCAGAATATAATCATCCAAAAAATCCAATAATGGTAAAAAAGGGAAGCCTAGTAACATATACAATAAGGGTATATAACGAAGGATATGAAAATGCATTTGTAAGTGAGATAACAGACTATTTACCAAAATACTTAAACTTCTTACCAGACAATGAAACAAACAAAAAATATGGATGGGAATATGATGAAGAAACAAGAGAAGTAAGAACAACAATCACAGCCAAAGAAAATACAGCAGGAGATGAAGTATATAAAGAAAGAGAAAATGGAAAATTACTTCTAGCATATGATGAAAGCGGAAAATTAAACTACATAGATGTACAAATAGTATGTGAAGTAGATAAAAAAGCAGAAGGAAGCGGAATACTAACAAACTTAGCACAAATAACAGAGGAAGAAGACGAAGAAGGAAAGAAAGTAGAAGAAGACAGAGACTCAAAACCAGATGATAACTTCGAATTACCAGATGATGAAGAAAGACCAAACTATAAAGACGAAGAATCAGATAAAGACTATGTGCCAGGTCAAGAAGATGACGATGACTTTGAGAAAGTACAAGTAATACCAGAGATAGACTTATCACTTAGAAAATACATAACAGAAGTAGATGGAGAAGCAGTAGAAACATCAAGAGAACCAAAAGTAGATACAAGTATAATGGATAGAAAAGAAGATACAACATCAGAATATAATCATCCAAAAAATCCAATAATGGTAAAAAGAGAAAGCTTAGTAACATATACAATAAGAGTATATAACGAAGGAGAAGCAGATGCCTTTGCAAGTGAAGTAACAGACTACTTGCCAAAATACTTAAACTTTTTACCAGACAATGAAATAAACAAAAAATACGGATGGGAATATGATGAAAAGACAAGAGAAGTAAAAACAACAATCACAGCCAAAGAAAATACAGCAGGAGACGAAGTATATAAAGAAAGAGAAAATGGAAAATTACTTCTAGCATATGACGGAAATGGAGAACTAAACTATATAGATGTAGAAATAGTATGCGAAATAGATGAGAAAGCAGAAGGAAACGGAATACTAACAAACTTAGCACAAATAACAGAGGAAGAAGACGAAGAAGGAAAGAAAGTAGAAGAAGACAGGGACTCAAAACCAGATGATAACTTCGAATTACCAGATGATGAAGACAGACCAAACTATAAAGATGAAGATTTAGATAAAGACTATGTACCAGGTCAAGAAGATGATGACGACTTTGAGAAAGTACAAATAAAACCAGACTTTGACTTAGCATTAAGAAAATTCATAACAAAAGTAGAAAATACAAATGTAAATAATAGGTATCCAGAAGTAGAATACAAAGACGGAAAGCTAAGCTATAAACATACAAAGACGCCAGTAGAATTAACAACAGGAGATACAGTAATATATACAATAAGAGTATATAATGAAGGAGAAGCAGATGGATACGCAAACGAAATAACAGATGATGTACCAGAAGGACTAGAATTCTTGCCAGAGAATGAAACAAACGTAGAATATAGATGGAAAATGCTAGATGAAAATGAAGAAGAAACAACAGATGTAAGCAAAGCAAAATATATAATAACAGACTATTTATCAGAAGAACAAGAAAAAGAGGCACAAAGAGACAACAAAATCAAAGCATTTAACAAAGAAGGAGAAATAACAGACAAAAATCCAGACTATAGAGACGTAAAGATAGCCTTCAAAGTAACATACGAAGCAAAAACAAAAGATGAAGAGGCAAGAACAATAGTAAATACAGCCCAAATATCAAAAGACTCAGATGATGATATAGACTCAAAACCAAATAGAGACGAAGTATATAATCATGATAATGACAAAGATAACGAAGACGACATAGACTATGACCAAGTAAAAGTAAAATACTTTGATTTATCATTATTAAAATGGGTAACAAAAACAATGGTAACATTAAATGGAAAGACACAAGAAATAAAATCAGGACACACAGCAGAAACATCAAGAAATGAAGACCCAGTAAAACTAGAAGTAAAATCAAAGGATGTAAACAAAATAAAAGTAAAATATGCATACACAATAAGAGTAACAAATGAAGGAGAAATAGCAGGATATGCAACAGAAGTAACAGATTATATACCAGAAGGTCTAAAATTTGTAAAAGAAGATAACTCAGACTGGTACGAACTAGGAGAAGGAAAAATAGGAACTAAAAAGCTAGAGAATAAGCTATTAAAACCGGGAGAAAGTGCAGAAGTAGAAGTAATCCTAACATGGATAAATGGAAAAGAGAACTTTGGAGAAAAAGTAAATATAGCAGAAATCAGTGAAAACAAAAATGACGAAGGAGTACCAGATGTAGATTCAACACCAGATAACCAGAAGGCGGGAGAAGACGATATAGATGATGCACCAAGCATAATAACAGTAAAAACAGGAGTAGAACAAATTTATGTAGGATTAATCTTAATAATACTTATAACATTTGCAGGAGGAATTGGACTAATTAAGAAATATGTGCTTATGTAATGAAAAATGGATACAGATAATATAATAAGTAAAAATGATGACAAAAAATTTTAGCATCATTTTACAATATATGCATTGCTTAATATTGAAAGTGAAAAATAAGTTAAGTAACAAAAGAAAATTTACAAATAATACTACTTGAAAAAGCAAAAATTATAATTATAATAAAAATATAAGAATAATAAAATTTAACTAAAGTAAAATATACGAGGAGATAAAAAAATGAAGAAAAAATTAATAAAAGGTAAATACTTTATAATAATTGATATTTTGTGTTGTTTTAGTTTTATATTATTAAGCAATGGATATTCTATAAATCGAATAGTAGCAGATTGTAAAAAAGTAAATGCACCAAATATACAGGAATCAAATATAAAAACATTTGATTTAACAGATTTGGTAACAGGGGAAGATGCACAACATGAGCATATTTATGAACAAAAATATGATGAAAATATGCATTGGGAAGAATGTTGGATATGCAAGGATAAAAAAAATGTTTCAAATCATAAATTAGCAATTAGTGGAATAGAAGGTTGTGCAGTAAGTTATGGGACTCAAGCAGAATATTGCACGGATGGATGTGGATACAGCAAAACCTTACCTAAAAAAGCTCATACAATAGGGGAATGGTATCCAGCAAGTGATAGGGCACAGCATATGACCAGCTGTACAGTTTGTAAACTGGCAACAGGAGCAGAAAATTGTACAAATAGTGAAGGACAAGTATTAGGGTGTTCATCAGGAATAGATGGAACATGTGTAAAATGTGGTCAACAGATTGATTCTAGAAAACATGCATATCTATCAAATGGAAAATGTGTAAGATGCGGAAAACAATTTTTTACATATAGTTTAATAAAAAAAGAACCTGTAGGAATTTCTGGTACTAGGTATGAAGTAGAATTAACCCAAATAGACAAAGATGTAGAACTAGATTTTTCAAGGTTTAGCGTGCAAAATCATGACGGATTGAGTTTTACACCAAGTGATGTACATTATGAAAAGATTGGTGAAAATAAGTATAAATTATATGGAACAATAACTTTTAATCAAGAAACAGTAGCACCTATGGTAGATTCGGGAATTATGGGATTTACATATAAATATAATAATTTTGTTAATAATAGTTTTATTTATATCACTACTAATACAAAGAATAATGTTCCAAGCAGAAAAGACATTGTAAGCGAAGGAAATGGTACAGTTGATAATTATAGTAGAAAAGCAACAGTAACAGCCACTTACATAGATGAGTATGATAATGATAATAATGTATTATATATGCGTTTATTAGATAAAGACAAACAAACAGTAATAGCAGATTGGGCAGCAGCATTAAAAGATGGAAATATATATACAAGAGTGTTTGATATTGTTGCAGAAATAAGAGATGTATCAAATATCTACGTACAAGTAAAAGATAAGTGTAATAATATTACAGAGATAGATGCAGGAAATGTACAAGTACAGTATATAGATGCCTTAGCACCAAGATTGATTGAAGGAAAAACAAGTACTGAGGAGTGGAGCCAAAAAAAGCAAATTACATATAAAACAACGGATTTAGGTGTAGGAGAAGTTCAAATAGGCTTTAATAATCAAACAGATTTTGCTCTAGCAGAAAAAGATGGCGACATTTATACTAGAACTTATAATTTTGTCGGTGACGTATATGGAAACGTAACAGCTGCATTATATATTAAAGATAAATTAGGAAATATTAGAACAGAAAAAGTAACAATAAGTAACCTAGACAATACAGCTCCAACTATAACAAATGCAACTATAAATAATAGCACAATAACGATAGAAGCAAATGATATAAATAAAAAATTAGGAGAAGGTTCTGGAATAGTAAATTACCGTTATATAGCAAGCAATGAAAAAATAGAAAATATAAACATGACCCAAGAAAATAGTAAATTAGTAGAAGCAAAAGGAAACTTTAAAGTAGAAAATGTCAAAGATCTTAAATATATATATGTAATGGCAATTGATAGAGCAGGTAATGAGAGTAATATTGTAGAAATAGAAGTACCACAATTGTCTTTAATTAGCAGAGTAAATTTACAGCTAGCAGAAGGAAAAGGCGGTGTAGAATTAGATTGGCCAAATTATGATAAAACAAATAAAATGTTTAAAATATATAAAAAAACAGAAGGAAGCGACGAATGGCAAATAGTAAAAAATTCAAATCCAATAGAAGGCAATTTAACAGATTTATTTGAAACAACAAGCTATATAGATGAAATGGCTCAAGATATGAATGCACCAGAAATACCAAATATTGAAATTGGAAATATAAATGTTGAAACTAACAAAATACCAGTTGCTTTTAGCAGTAATGATAAAGGTAATAAATACTTATTTTATGTAAGTGCAGTAGATAAAATGGATAAAAATGAAATTTTATCAGTATCTAATCAAAGAGAAGAAACTGTAATAACAGGAATGAAGGGGTACTATTATGTTATAGATGAAAATGAAATAAATGATTTTAATGTAAATGAAGATACAGTTAACTATGTAGAACAATCTAATATAGAATTGGATTTAGAAAATAATGGAAAATATATACATGTAAAAGCAGTTGATGTAGCAGGAAATGTAGGAAATGAACAAACAGCAAGGATTTATATTACATCAAAATTAACTATAGATCCGAATACAGGTATATATGAAGGAAAAAAAGAACCAACAGAAATAGAAGAGCTAGTAGGGAAAACTATAAAATTAAGTACTCCAACAAAAGAAGGAAACACATTTTTAGAATGGATAACTAGCAAAGGAATTATTATAAAGGATTCTGAATATACGTTTGGAATAGAATCAGAAGTGATAGTAGCTAATTGGGAAAAAAATGAATATAATTATACAATTTATTATAAAGACAGAGAAACGGGAAAAGAAATTTATTCTCCAATGCAAGATATTAAGAAGTATGGAGATGTAGTTGAAGCAAAAGAATATATTAAAGATATTGAAGGATATAAATACGAAGGATGTGATAAAGATTCAATTTCAATAGAAACAGATAAAACAAAAAATGTAATTACATTATATTATGAACGAAAAATAGCCAAAGTAATAGTAAAATATCAAGATGAGAATGGAAATATGTTAGCAGAAGATATTATAATAGACGGGAAAGTATTTGATGAATATCAAGCGAAAGAAGAAGAAATTGAAGGATATGAAGTTGCAGTAAGACCAGTTAACGAAACAGGAAAAATGACAGAACAACCAATAGAAGTTGTATATATATATCAAAAAAAGAAATATGATTATAAGATTTATTATAAAGACAGAGAAACGGGAAAAGAAATATATTCAATGTATGAAAATATCGAAAGTTATAAAAATACAATAGAAGCAAAAGAATATATTAAAGACATTGAAGGATATAAATACGAAGGATGTGATAAAGCTTCAATTTCAATAGAAACAGATAATACAAAAAATGTAATTACATTATATTATGAACGAAAAATAGCCAAAGTAATAGTAAAATATCAAGATGAGAATGGAAATATGTTAGCAGAAGATATTATAATAGACGGGAAAGTATTTGATGAATATCAAGCGAAAGAAGAAGAAATTGAAGGATATGAAGTTGCAGTAAGACCAGTTAACGAAACAGGAAAAATGACAGAACAACCAATAGAAGTTGTATATATATATCAAAAAAAGAAATATGATTATAAAATTTATTATAAAGACAGAGAAACGGGAAAAGAAATATATTCAATGTATGAAAATAGCGAAAGTTATAAAAATACAATTGAAGCAAAAAAATACATTAAAAATATTAAAGGATATAAATACGAAGGATGTGATAAAGATTCGATTTCAGTAGAAACAGATAAAGAAAAAAATGTAATTACATTATATTACGTAAAAATAGATGCAAAAGTAGTAGTAAAATATCAAGATGAAGATGGAAATATGTTAGCAGAGGATATTTTAATAGATGGGAAAGTATTTGATGAATATCAAGCAAAAGAAGAAGAAATCGAAGGATATGAAATTGCAGTAAGACCAGTTAACGAAACAGGAAAAATAACAGAACAACCAATAGAAGTTGTATATATATATCAAAAAAAGAAATATGATTATAAGATTTATTATAAAGACAAAGAAACGGAAAAAGAAATATATTCAATGTATGAAAATAGCGAAAGTTATAAAAATACAATAGAAGCAAAAGAATATATTAAAGACATTGAAGGATATAAATACGAAGGATGTGATAAAGCTTCAATTTCAATAGAAACAGATAAAACAAAAAATGTAATTACATTATATTACGTAAAAATAGATGCAAAGGTAATAGTAAAATATCAAGATGAAAATGGAAATATGTTAGCAGAAGATACGACAATAAAAGGAAAAATATTTGATGAATATGAAACAAAGGCAAAAAAAATTGAAGGCTTTGAAGTAGAAAAAGTATTAGGAAATGCAAAAGGAAATATGGAAACTTCTGACACTATTATTACATATATATATAAAGAAAAAGGATTACCAGAAATACTTCCAAATACAGGAAATAGAGATGTTTATTTGATTATAGTAGGTATTGTTATGGCAGTATTTATTATATTAAACTATATAAAATATAAAAAATTAAAATACTAAAATAATATATAAAACTATCAAATATTTTTATATAAAAATAATGATAGAATGGACACCGATGAGGTGTCTATTTTATCAATACATTTGAACTTTCATACTTTGAACTGAAAACTTAAATTGGTATGAACAAATAACTTTGAAAAATATAGGAGGGTAAAAAATGATAATTGTAATAGGAGCAGGACTTGCAGGTTGTGAAACTGCATACCAAGTAGCAAAAAATGGAATTAAGGTAAGGTTATATGAAATGAAACCAAAGAAATTCTCACCAGCACATTCTAATCCAAATTTAGCAGAGATAGTATGCAGTAATTCTTTAAAATCAAATTTGATAACAAATGCTTGTGGGCTTTTGAAAGAAGAATTAAGGTATTTAGATAGCCTATTAATAAAATGTGCAGATGAAACAGCAGTGCCTGCTGGACAATCTTTAGCAGTAGATAGAGAAAAATTTTCAAAACTTGTTACTAAGAAAATAAAAGAGATGGATAATATAGAACTTATAGAAGAAGAAATAGGAGAAAATATCCATTTAGGAGATTTAATAAAAGAAAATATTGTAGTTATAGCAACAGGACCACTTACGAGTGATTTACTATCTAAAGAAATAATGCGGACTTACAGGAGAAGACAAGCTATCATTTTTTGATGCAGTAGCACCCATAATAGAAAAAGACACAATAAATATGGATATAGGCTTTATAGGAGATAGATATGGAAAAGGAGAAGCAAGCTATATAAACCTTCCTATGAATAAAGAAGAATATGAAAACTTTTGGCAAGAATTAGTTCAAGCAGAAATTGCAGAATTACATGAATTTGAGAAAAAAGAAATATTTGAAGGTTGTATGCCAATAGAAGTAATGGCTAAAAGAGGCATAGATACATTAAGATTTGGACCACTTAAACCAGTAGGCTTTACTGATCCAAGAACAGGTAATAGGCCTTATGCCATAGTACAATTAAGACAAGATAATGAAGAAGGAACATTATATAATATAGTAGGATTTCAAACTAATTTAAAGTTTGGAGAGCAAAAAAGAGTATTTAGTATGATACCTGGACTTGAAAATGCTGAATTTGTGAAATATGGGGTAATGCATAGAAATACGTATATAAATTCTCCAAAATTATTGGATAATACATATAATCTAAAATCAATGAATAATGTATATTTTGCAGGGCAGATTACAGGTGTTGAAGGTTATGTTGAATCAATAGCATCTGGTATGGTAGTTCGGCTTAAATATTGTAAACCAAGTAAAAAATAAAGAAAAAATAGTATTTCCAAGAGAAACTATGATAGGTTGTCTTTCAGATTATATAAGCACAAAAAATGAAAACTTTCAACCTATGAATGCAAATTTTGGCATTTTACCACAGCTAAATAAAAAAATAAAGGATAAAAAAATAAGATATGAAAACTTAGCAAATAGAGCACTTGAAAGTTTAAAAAATATGTAAATTAAATATATTACTTCCAAACTAATTTAAAACAATTTTTATGATAAATCGTTATATTTTAACAAAAAATGTAAATAAATTTGACAATTTTATGTAAATATGTTAAAATAAACTTGTAATATGGGCAGTTATAAAAAATAAATAAAATATTTAGGAGGTAATTAAAATGGCAAGGTACAAAAATAAATTAGTAAGAGAAGCTGAGGAAAAGAAACAAGCAAGAAAGGAGGCAATGAAAGCAAAAACTAAAAAAAATAACCTAACTGAAAGACAAGAAGTATTTGTAAAACTAAAAGAGATAGAAGAATCACCAGAAGAAGAAAAAAAAGCAAAACTTTTAGAAATTGATGAAAAAAATAAAGAGGAACTTAACGAACTTAGAGTAAAATTGGAAAATAACAGAAAAGAAATTGAAGGAAGAGGAGAAAAAATAGAGCCAGAAATACTTGCTAAACTACAAGCGAAAGAAGCAGGTTTGAGTAAAAGAATAAGGGTATTAGAAGATTTTGAAGGTATTAAAAAACAAGTATTTAAATTAATGAGTATAGCTAAAAAATTTGAAAATGAAAAGAATTCAAAATATGAAAAAGCTAAAAAAGAGTTGGCAGAAATAAAAGCAAAAATGGATAGAGCATCAGAAATAGATAAAGAACTAGAAGAGTTAGATAAGTATTTTGAAGAATTTAGAAAAAAAGAATTACCAACTGAAAAAGAAGCACTAGAAGAAGTTAAAAAAGAAAATCTAGAAAATAATCAAAAATACAATAAATTAATAAAAGAAAAAGAACAAATTAATACTGAAAAATTGCAAGCTAATTTTGAAATAGCAGATAATAAAGTAAAAGATTATGAAAACGGAAAAAGCTCAGAAGATAAGGCAATTAATAAATGTAATCTAGCTTGGAAAATGTTAGCAGAAGGAAAAACTTGGGATGAAATAACTTTAGTACCAGACGAGGAAGTAAAAGAAAGACAAGCTAGCAAAACAGAAAAACCACAAGAACAAGGAGATGAACAAAAATTTGATGAAGAAGAAGTACAAGCTGGTGTAGCTAAAGCAGTAAAAGGAATGATGCCTAAAGAAGATATTACACTAGATAGATTTAAAAATAGATTTCCAAGACTTTCTAAAGTGCCTTTATTTGGAAAATTGATTGGTGGTATTTATGATAAGCGTCAAGAAAAAAAGGAAAAAATTGAAAAAGAAGAACCTAAAAAAGTAGAGACAGAAAAAGAAGAACCTAAAAAAGTAGAAACAGAAAAAGAAGAACCTAAAAAAGTAGAAACAGAAAAAGAAGAACCTAAAAAAGTAGAAACAGAACCAGTAAAATCAGTATCTCAAAGAAGAGATCAATTTATGGAATATTTGAAAAAAATGGCTGAAAATGAACATGAAAAACCAAGTTTAGATAAAATAGCACAAGATATGAAAGATAAATATAAAGAAAATGAAAAAGATAAGGGAGAAGAGATTTAAGTATTAGTTTTAACTTTAAAATACATAAATGTTGATTCTAATTTTTAAATACACAAAAATACCTCAATATTATCAAGATAAAATAACATATAAATAAAAGATAGTTATTGTAAAATGATAAAATTTTCATTTTAGATAGCTATCTTTTTATGTTTACTAAAATGCATTACGTAAAATTATGAAAGATGTAAAAAGTACATATAACAAATCACATATATGATATCTCAAAAACATTAATATTTTAACAGTTTTTCGCTTTTTATAAAACTAAAATTTACTCTTAAAAAAATAAATTTTAAAATAAAATCAAGTAAAAAAATAAAATTGTAAACAAAAATTGACAATTTTATGTAAATATGTTAAAATAAATAATGGATTTTGAAATATATAAAATTTTAGGAGGTATTAAAAGTGGCAAAGCGTGACAATAAATTGGTAAGGGATGCAGAAGAAAAAAAACAAGAAAGAGGGAAAAGAGAAGAAGAGAGAAAAGCAAGAAATAAAATAATGAGCAAAAAAGAATCTAAACTAAGCGAAATGCAAAAAGTGTTTGTGTTACTAAAGAAAATAGAAGATGATGAAAAAATGTCAAATGAAAAAAAGAAAGCAAGATTTAACGATGTTGAAAAATTAGCTGAAGATAGGCTTCAAAAATTAAATGTAAAAAGGCAAAATATCAGAAAAGAAATTGAAGGAAGAGGAGAAAGCATAGATGCAGAGAGATTGGCTAAATTACAAGAAGAAGGTTCGAAACTAGATGAAGAAGCAAAAGTATTAGAAGATTTTTCAAATATAAGAGATCAAGTGTTAAAAATAATGAGCAAAATAAAAAAAATTGAAGAAAAAAAAGCAGATGCATATGAAAAAGCTAAAAAGGAATTAGCACAAGTAAAAGAAAAAATAGCTAAAGTAAATGATTTAGATAAACAATTAGCAGAGTTGGATAAATACAGCGAAGAATTTTGCAAAAAAGAAAAATTAACAAAAGAAGATAAACAAAAAAATCTAGAAAATACAAAAAAATATAATAAAATATTAAAAGAAAAACAACAAATGGAACAAGGAGATTATAATAAATTATTAGAAAATCTTGAAATTGCAAATAATAAAGTAAACTCCTATGAGAAAGGAGCAAGCCAAGAAGACAAAGCAATAAAAAAATGTAATTGGGTTTGGAAGATGTTAGCAAAAGGAAAAACATGGGATGAAATAGAAAATATGGCATCAAATGAAGAACCAAAAAAAGCATATATAGAGTCTAAAAAAGCAAATACAGAGACTAAGAAGACACAAAAAGAGCCAGAAAAGTTAGATATAAAATCAGAAAAAATAGATGTAAAGTCTGGTTTTGAGAAAAAAAATTCAGAACCTATAGTAATCAAACCAATTAAAGATAATATAAGATTCGTAAGATTTGAAGATAAAAATAAATTTACTAAATTTTTATCAGAAATTAGCTTTATGGGAATTGGAAAAAGGATAAAAGAATATTTCAATGAAAGATATGCTATTAAAGAACGTGCAAGTAGAGGAGCAGAAAATGGTAAAGTTGTAAGAAAAGGAAAAAAAGATATAGCATATTTGTTTGGAGAAGAAGAGTTTAAAAAAGCAGAAAATATAATCAATCAAGAAAAAAATAAAAAAGTAGAAGAGGCAAATATACAAGAAGAGAACAAAAAAATAGAAGAAGCAAGTATACAAGGAGAAAACAAAATATTAGAAAAAATAAATATACAAGAAGAAAACAAAAAAGTAGCTCCTACTTTAAGCCAAAAAAGAGATGTATTTGTATCATATTTAAGAGATATGGTAGAGAGTAAAGAAAACATAAAAGAAGAAAAGAATACAGAACTTGAAAAATACATTACCAAAGCTTCAAAAGTACAAGTAATAAATAAAGAATTAACAAAATAAAAGTTAGTTACTACTCAGCCCTAATGACATGAAAAGGAAACCTTTTACATTGAAATTGTAATCGGTTTTCTTTTTCCTAT
>CANQLH010000011.1 GCA_947624655.1 uncultured Clostridia bacterium
TTATCCTGAGCCAGGATCAAACTCTCAAATTATTTTCACATGAAAAACTCTTCGTTTTTGATGTGAAACCGTTTTTTTGTATTTTTTTCTTAGCTCATTTTATTTTTTCTTCATTATTTTTACTTCATGTACTTTTCGTACATTTCCGCTTGGTTTCTTAAAGGATTTTTTGTTTACTTTTCAATGTACTTTTGTCTGTTCGTCACAGAGCTTTTTTATTATACAATTTTGCTAATCAAATGTCAATACTTTTTTGAAAAATTTTTTATTTTTTTACAGGATAATGTTTTTATATTAAAGAATAGCTGAAATGATTTATTTGAAAGAGCTGCGTAAGCGCCCAACCGGAGCGAAGCGCAAAAGCGAATGGAGCAGTCTACATATATATCTTTAATTTGTAGACTGCGACACCAAAGCTCTAAAAATAAATCATTTCAGCTATTCTATTGAAACATCCCATCATCCTGTAACAATAGGAGACGACCAACAAGGATTGTTTACTTACACCCATATTTTCATCATCTTTAAATTGCCTGTAATTGTGTATTTTCCAAGTGTTGCTGGAATTAGAAAAGTTGAGCCTTTATTTATACTATTTTCAAAATCTGATGTCTTTACAGTGCCTTCTCCTTCTAATATAATATATGCATAAAAACTGTCTTCATTTGAAACTTCTTCTTTTATCCCATCAACCTTCATCATATCTATATTAAATACATCAGATTTATATATGCTAATATTTGAAGTTATATCATTATAATTCTGTATTTTTTCATTATTTTCAAGATTAATTACATCCAATGCCTTTTGTACATGAGTTTCTCTTGGCTTTCCGGATTTGTCTAGTCTATTCCAATCATATACCCTATATGTCACATCACAACTTTGCTGTATCTCGCAAATAAGGATTCCATCTAATATTGCATGTACTGTTCCTGATGGAATTGATATAAAATCTCCTTTATGTACTTCTAAATATCTTACATTGTTTTCAATATCATTTATTGCATCTTTTAAATTTTTTCTTGTAACATTATCTTTAAATCCGTATATTATCTTTGCATCATCTTTACAATCCATTACATACCATACTTCATTTTTTCCTGAATCATTTTCATTTTTCTTTGCATATTCATCATCCGGATGTACTTGTATCGATAATTTTTTATTTGCATCAATAAACTTAATAAGTATTGGAAATTTATCCATATTTTCGCAATGTTTACCAAATATCTCTTTTCTTCTTTTTTGGTCACTAAATAATTCTAATAAATTAGCTCTATTTAATTCCTTATTTTTAATTTCACTTAGACCATTAGGATGAGCTGATAATTCCCAGCTCTCTCCTATATTATCTCCTATTATATTTCTTTTAAATATTTTTGATATATTAGTTCCACCCCATATTACATTTTTATATGCCGGCTTAAAAAATATTGGTTTCATGTATTTTCTCCTATATTATCTTTTATTCGCACATTTTTAGCATTGCATTTTTTAATTCTTGTAATTTCTTATCTGCACTTTCCATTGTTTTTTCTTTAACACCCATATAGAATTTTATTTTTGGTTCTGTTCCTGATGGTCTTACACAACACCATGCATCATTTTCAAGGTCAAAATATAATACATTTGATGTTGGAAGATAAGTTACTCCATTTTCCCCTGTAACTAGATTTTTTGTTACTTTGTTTTGGTAATCTCTTGTCTCTATTACTTTAAAGTTTCCAACATATTCTACTTTGCTATTTCTTAACTTTTCTATTATTTCTTTTATTTTTTCTTGTCCTTCAATGCCTTTTAAGGTAATTGTTGCAAGTGTTTCTCTATAATATCCATACTTTTCATATATATTTATCATTTGTTCCCATAAAGTTAAACCTTGTTTTTTATAAAATGCTGCCGCTTCACAAAGTAGCATAACTGCAACTACTGAGTCCTTATCTCTTGCATGAGTTCCTGCGAGGCATCCATAACTTTCTTCAAATCCAAATAAATATTCATAAGAATGATTTTGTTCAAATAATTTTATTTGTTCTCCAATGAACTTAAATCCTGTAAGTGTTTCAATTAGTTTAACATTATATTCATTAGCAACAGCCTTTGCCATATTAGAAGATACGATTGTAGTAACCATTGCACCATTTGAAGGTATTAAATTTCTCTTCTTTTTTTCTGATAATATATATTCAGCAATTAAAATAGCTGACATATTTCCTGTAAAAGATACATATTCATTTGTTTTAGTATCTTTTGCATAAACTCCAAGTCTATCTGCATCTGGGTCTGTTGCAAGCACTATATCAGCATCTTTTTCTTTTGCAAGTTTTAATGCAAGCTCAAATGCTTTTGGATCTTCTGGATTTGGATAACTTACAGTTGGAAAATCGCCATTTGGTAATTCTTGCTCAGGTACTACATATACATTCTTAAATCCTAGTTCTTTAAGTATTCTTCTTACAGGTAAATTTCCTGTTCCATGAAGAGGCGTATAAACAATTTTTATGTCATCTGCCATTTCTTTAACAACATCCATATTTAATGATTGTTTTTTTACTTCTTCTATATATCTATCATCTACTTCTTGACCTACCTCTTTATAAAGTCCGCTTTTTACCGCTTCTTCTTTATCCATTTTCTTTATTTCTGAATAATCTGTAACATTATTTACTTCTGCTATAATCTCCTTGTCCTTTGGTGCAGTAATTTGTGCTCCATCTTCCCAATATACTTTGTAGCCATTATACTCTGGTGGATTATGACTTGCAGTAATTACAATTCCTGCAGTACAGCCAAGTTCTCTTACTGCAAAAGATAACTCTGGTGTTGGTCTTAATGACTCAAATCTATATGTTTTAATGCCATTTGCATTCAATATCAATGCTGCATTTTCACTAAATTCTTTAGACATATGTCTTGAGTCATAAGCTATTGCAACTCCTTTATCTTCTTTTTTTTCTTTTAGTATAAAATTTGCAAGTCCTTGTGTTGCCTTTCCAACAGTATATATGTTCATTCTATTTGTTCCAGCTCCAATAACTCCTCTTAGACCTCCTGTGCCAAACTCTAAATCTTTATAAAATCTTTCTTGAATTTCTTTGTCATTTCCCTTTATGTTTAAAAGTTCCTTTTTTGTCTCCTCATCAAATATAGGATTTTTGCACCAATCATCATATTTTTCTAAATAATTCATATTTCTTCCTTTCCTAGAGCTTTTTGCTCCATAAAAATTTATATACTTTCCTAAATCAAATAAGTACTTTTTAAGTTAACTTACTTGTAAACTTACTTATAAATGATTTAGCATAGTTCTTAAATAAATTTATTGTATATTTAAATTCCTTAGTTCTAAACATTGCTATGATTAAAACAAGGTTAGATACAACTACTGCAATAACAACTTTTATTATAAACATTCCAAGTCCTGGCATTCCATAAATTGCTCCTGAAACTAAATTACATGCCCAACTTGTTGCCACATACATAATAGCTGTAACAATAAAATATACTACATATCTTATATAATACTTGACAAGTCCACCCTTTAATACATACTTGAATACTAAATATGGTTCCATTGGAAGATCTACTACTAATATTGTAATTATAGTTCCTATAAATACACCAGAAACTCCTATTGTCTTTACTAATATTAGTGATACTACTAAGTTTACAATTATTTCCCAAATTGGTTTTGTTTTTCCATTCCAATATATTCCAGCAGCTTCGCAAAACATCCAAGGTGTTTTTCTCATCATATCTAAATAAAAGCGAAGTGATATAAGTACTGTTATAAATGTGCTCATTAAATAACTTTCATTTGAAATTACTAATATAAATGGACCAATTAAAGCTCCAAAACAGCAGGTGCAAAAAGATGCAAGCCAAAAATTTATAAAGTTTATATTATAAAATACTTCTCTTTGTGCAGCATCTCCGTCTTGTTACATGTAAATTACCGCACGCTCGATGAAACAGCTGAAAACATTTGTCCAATTAGTGATGATAATGCTTTTGTTATCATTAAATAGTTTGAATAAATTCCTGTCATTACTAATCCTATATATTTTGAAATAAGTAAATTGTCTGTTGCATCTCTAACTATACTACCAATCTTATGGAATATCATTGCAACTACATTTTTTCTTATTTCTCCAAATGTCGCATCATCTAATTTTTCTACTTTTTTATCTTTTAAATATGGATATTCTTTAAGTGCAACCCTTGATGCTATAAAGTTTGTAAGAAGTGTTCCTGCAACTTGCATTGCTAAGTACCACATATAACTACGTGTAACATATATTAATATTATTTGTAAAATTGCAACAACTACTATAACTCCCATTTGTATTAATATATCTTTATATTTCTTTTGGTCACTTACTAATAATGTTCTATAATATGAATAAAAATAAGATAGACCTGTATCAAAAACAAATATCCAATATATTAGTTGTAGGTTTGGTATATTCTCAGGCATTTCCATTATAAAAAAGCCTAAAAATGGAGTTAATGAAAGTCCCCCTATAATTATTATTAATCCAATCACTCTATATGCTTTTTTGAATAAGTTCATAAGTGATTTTACTTTTTCAATATTTTTTTCAGCAAGTGGTTTATATAGACTAAAAGCAATAGCTGGACCTATTCCTATTTCCACTAATTGCAATGCTGTTAAAATATCCGTAAAGAGTCCATTTACTCCTAGATATTCACCAATTACCCTTATGAATGCAATACGTACTAATAATCTTGTAACTTGTTGTACTAATTGTGCTATTATAGAAAATGTTGCATTTTTTACTGATTGATTTGTTCTTGTTGTTTTTGCTCCCATATTTTATATCATTCCTTCATCCAAATATCCTAATGACTCACATTATTATTTCATTAAAAACATCAATGTGACTTTTGGCTACATTATCCCATGTTAAAATATCTCTATCATATTCTTCTTTATCTTCTAAGACCTTCTTTATTGTTTCAAGCAATTGTTTCTCATTATTTGGTTCAACATAATATATTCCGCTTCCGTCTTTTTCATCTTTTTTTCTTGTTGTTATAACTTTTATTTTCTGATTATACGCTGCTAAAAAGCTCCCATTACTTTTTTTAAGACCATTTACAAATGGTAAAACACATATATCACTTATTTGAAGTAAATCTGCTACGTCTTTTTCACTATCAAGAAAACCAGTTATTACTACTTTATCACTTATATCTAGTTTTTTTATCAAATCTAGTAAAGATTTGTGATATTCATTTTTTTCATCTAGATTATTTATAAATAATAGTTTTGTATCATCATCTAAGTATGGCATACATTTAAACAAATATTCTATTCCCTTTACAGGAACTGCAAATCCAAAATATGATAATACCTTTTTTCCATCTAGTCCATATTTTTTTCTTAATTCATTTTGTTTTTCTTCTGATGCATCACTTCTAGGTATGTTAGAGCTTATTGGTATATACTTAATGTCCGCTTTTGGATAATCATCCTTTATTCTGCTTATAAATTTTTCTTCTACTGTAATTACTTTATCTAATTTAAAGAAATTCAAATAAAGTCTTACTTTATCTCTTAATTTCTTTTTTCCACCTAAATTAAAATAATCATATTCATGTACTGTTATTGTAACTTTGCATTTTATTATTATCTTTATCAATGGTGGCAGAGTACTTACTGTACGCCTATAATATTCATCACTTGGATACTGAATATTAACCACATCTGGTTTAATTTCTTTTAGCTTTCTTATTATTGGTTTTATTGCTGACATTTTCCAATTTTCTACAATGTTATGTATATGTAAAATTTCTGAATTTGGATTTGCTCTTTTAGATGTTATAACATGAACTTCATTTCCTTTTTTTGCTAATTCTTCTGCTAATTTATTTGTATAATCTCCAACTCCACATTTCATTGTAGGAAAAGCCCCTACTATAAAACATATCTTCATATTATCCTCCAATTATATCTAACGTCTCTTTTGCACATTTCTCCCAAGTAAATTTTTTTATTTGTTCTATTCCTTTATTTATTCTTTCTTGTTTTTGTTCATCATTTAAGCTTAATACTTCTTGTATTTTTTCTCCTAATTCTTCACAATTTAAAGTATCATTATAATAGAAAGCAACATCTCCACCAACTTCTGGAAGAGAAGAATTATTTGCCGTTATTACAAGAGTTTTTTCAGCCATTGCTTCTAATATAGGAAGGCCAAACCCTTCATAAAGCGATGGATATACAAAAGCTTCTGCATTCTGATATAAGTATTTTTTCTCTTCTTTCGAAATAAAACCAGGCATTACAATATCTTCTTTATATTTCGATTCTTCAAAAAGTTTTAGTATTCCTTCAAATTTCCAGCCTAAACCTCCTGCTAGGATTAATTTTAAATTTGTGTTATATTTTTCTTTTATATAATTAAATGCTTTAATTAATGTTTCAATATTCTTTCTAGGTTCTATTGTACTTACAAAAAGGATATATGGTACATTTTCTATTCCAAATTTTTGTCTTATTTCTTTTTGCATTTTTTCATCTATATTGCCCACATTTTCGAAGTTTGTTCCATTATATACTACTGATATTTTTGACTTATCAATATTATATAATTCAGTTATGTCCTTTTTGGTTGCCTCTGATATTGCAATAATTTTATCGGCACTTTTTAAACTTCTTTTTACAAATAACTTTTGTATTATTGTATTTTTCAATGAGCCTACTGTTTTTAATTTTTTTATTGCCAAATCGTGTATTGTCAAAACAAATTTTATATTTTTGGTATATTTATTTCTTTTTGGCAAACAATGTTGTGTTCCCCAAAACACATCAATATTATCTTCTTTTAATATTTTAGGTAGTTTAAGATATACCCAAAAGCTTCCGAAATCTTTTTTCATCGTCTTTGATAATTATATTATTACTTAAGGTTATATCCAAGTTTACTTTTCTTGTCGAATATAGTATATATTTATTTTTACTATCTTTTATTTTACTAATTTCTTCAAGAATTTTTTCAATATATGTTGGTATTCCTGATTTTCTACCATCTAATCCTCTTGCATCGATTCCAATATTCATTAAAAAGCCCCCTAATCCTTTATGGTTGCATATTTATATCCAAATATTAATAACATCCAATAATACGTTAATTCCAAATCTGGTACTCCTACAAAGAATGCTATTGTTACACCAATAATGCTTATTAAAAACATTACGCTTATTGCTTCTTCTTTTTTTCTATATTTTATTAAAGGTTTAATTACAACATAAAGTATATAGAATAATGCTAATATTCCAAGTATTCCTGCATTTAATAGTACATTTGTAAATAAACTAAATGTTCTATATGAACCAAATCCAAGTCCAAATATAGGAGAATACTTAAACATTTGCATTCCAATACTTTCTCCATTTATCCTTTCTTGACCTGAACCAGAGCCTAATTTATCTATCGTCATTTGTTTCAGTGTTATTATCATATTTTCAAAGGCAGAAACATATTTTGTTTCAGTTTCCTTATCATCATCTTCTTCAACTTGTTGCTTTACTGGTATATACTCTATTGTTTGCAACTTATATCCAATTTTTAACGAAACTATACAAAGACATGCAGCTATGCCTATTGATACTATTGTAACTACTGCCATTTTTAAGAAATTTCTTAATCTATATGATAACTCTCCATTTTTTATAAAACCAAACAATATATATATTCCATACATTCCATATATAGCAACTATTCCAACATAAGTTGTAGATGAAGTTGTAAGTATAGCACATGCAGTTGCCATTACAAGTATTATAAAGGTAATTATATATCTTTTTTCTTTTATTTTCTCCTTTAATGTTAAAAATGTTCCTAGAACAAAAGGTATAAAACAAATTAGGTTAATAGCAAAAGTCGATGGTTCTAATGCTATTGATGTAATTCTTTTAACATTATTGTCTATCTGGTCATAACATTGAGCAGCATACATATTATTATTAAATAAAAATGCTGGATATGGTACTCCAAAATAATATGTTATAAATTGAAGAAGTCCCCATACTATTGCAAACATTGTACTTATACTAAATACCTTCAAAAGTGTTTTTATTTCTTCTCTTGTCTTAATCTTAAATGATAAAACAATCATATTTATAAATATAAATATAGTTATTACTACTCTTGTTATATTTGTACGACTAAATTCAAGTACAGCACTTTCTCCATTAATGTCTGTGTAATTTACTGATATTCCTGAAACTGCTATATATATTTCTCCTAAAATTATAGTAACCATAAAGATTACAAATGCAGTAGCTAGCTTGTTTTCTTTAAATTTATCTATTACTCCCTTAAAAAACTCTTTATTTATCTTCGGTTTTGTTTTTATAAAATCAATAAATACTCTTAATAGCCACAAAGCTCCAGTAAATTCAAATGTTTGCACTGGTGTTGTAGTAACTGTAATATGTAAAATATTTGCAGCTGTAAATGTTGATAAAAATACCATTATATATAATAATAATTTTTCATTCTTAAAAAATGCGTATATAGATGCAATTATTGTAACCGCACCTAATATTGTTACTTCCATTGTTTTTTTCTCCTTTTTCCTACTGTTTATTATATAGAGCTAAAGCTTCCTTTACTTCTCTACTTGTTTTTTCCCAACTAAAATTTTTGGTCCAAGCAATTCTTTTCAGCTTGTCCTCTTCAGTATCTATTTTTAATAGTTCCTTTTCTATTACATCTGTCATATTATCTACATCAGTTGGGTTAAAATATGTAACTACATCTCCTCCAACTTCTGGAAGTGATGATGCATTTGAGCACACAACTTTTGTTCCGCATCTAAGTGCCTCTATTACCGGAAGGCCAAATCCTTCGTAGAGTGATGGGAATACAAATAAATCTACTAAATTATATAAATCGACTAATTCATTTTCACTTACAATTCCTGTATGTATTACCTTGTCTTTTATTTTTAGTTCTTCTTCTTTTTGCCCTAAAATATTGTAATTCTCAAATGCTTTTCCAACTAATAGTAATATATAATCTTTATTATTTTTTAATTTGCTAAATGCCTCTAAAAGTCTTTCTAGGTTTTTATGTGGTTTTAAATTTCCAACATACATAAGTATTTTTTTGTCTCTTGGAATATTAAATTTGTCATAAAGATATTCTATTTCTTCCTTAGTTTTTTCTTTTATATTTTCTTTTACTCCTAAGTAGGTTACTTTTATTTTATTTTCATCTACCTTGAAATACTTTATTAAATCTTTTTTAGTATTTTCTGAAACAGTAAGTATTACTTTAGCTTTTTTTATTGCTATTTTCATCATGATTTTTGCATAATATTTTGCAAACTTATTTGATAAAAATTCATTATATACAAGATGTGTCAAATCATGTATCGTAACTATCATATCTCCTCTATAAAATATTGGTACATTATAGTGAGGGATATGTAAGACATCAGGTTTAAGCTTTTTTAAGGCTTTATATGGAAATTTCAGCTGTTCTTTTATTCCATATATTGAAACATCATATTCTATAACATCCTCTATCTCTTTTATGTCCTTTAATTCTTCTGTATTTCCTAATGCTATCTGATAGCAGTTATTTTTTACAAGATTTTGTATATAAGTACCAATTCCAGACATACTGTACATTCTAGCATCTATTGCAATCTTCATTCTTTTCTTCAACTACTTTCTCTACAAAATCTATGATTTTCTTTCTAAATTCTTCTTCGTCAAACTTCATTGCATGGTTTCTTATTTCTTGTTTATCAAAATTCATTCTTTCAAACTTCTTTATTGCATCCTTTACATCTTCTACTGTCTGATTTTCAAAGAATATTCCTGTTTTTCCATCAATTACTGAATCTAGTATTCCGCCTCTTCCATAAGCAATTACTGGTCTTCCGTGATGCCTGTGCTTCGACTGGAACTATTCCAAAGTCTTCTTCTCCTGGATAAAGAAGTGCCTTACATTCTGCCATATATTTTTTTATAACATTATCTGGTTGTCTACCAAGGAATGTAATGTTATCACATCCTTTGGCTATTTCTTGTAGATTTTCCTTTTCTGGTCCTTCTCCTATTACAACCAATTTTTTATTTAATTCTTTGCACGCTTTAACTGCAAGGTCAAATCTCTTATATTTTACAAGTCTTGATAAAACTAAATAATAATCACCATCTATATTTGAAATATTAAAGAAATTGCATCTAACTGGCGGATTTATAACAATAGCATCTCTCTTATAATGTTTTTTTATCCTATTTCTTACTTCATTTGAATTTGCTATAAAATAGTCAACTCTGTTACTCGACACAACATCCCATATTCGCATATAGTGGAGTAGTAATTTAACTAGTTTCTTTTTTAATCCTTTCATACTTTCAATATACTCATCTCTTTTTTCCCATGCATAACGCATTGGTGTATGACAATAGCATATATGTATACTATTAGGATTCGTAATTACTCCTTTTGCACATGAACTACTACTACTTATTACAATATCATATTCATTTAAATCGAAGCTTTCAAATGCTTGAGGCATAAAAGGGAAATATTTTTTGTGATTTATATCTTTCCTTTTGTTTTTCTTTTGCAAACTGCTTGTATGAACCTCTATGTTTCTTAGTTCATCACATAAATCTTCAGGTGCATATAAGCTTGTATATATTGGTGCATCTTTAAAGCACCTTTTTAGATTTATAACAACTTGTTCTGCTCCCCCCATATTGGTAAGCCAATCATGTACTATTGCAATTTTCATATATTTATCCTTTCTAAGTTATTTATTTCTAAGTTCGTGGACATCCTTTATTTTATCTCTACTTCCAATAACTATAACTCCATCTGCATCAATACAAAATACATTATCAATATCTAATAATATTACCTTCTTATTCCCTGCATAAACAATATTATTTTTAGAATTATAAGATACAATATCGCCTTTTAAATAATTATTTTGTTCATCTGCCTTTATATATCTAGTAAGTGACATCCATGTACCAATATCATCCCATCCAAAATCACTAGGTATTACATAGATATTATTAGATTTTTCCATTACTGCATAATCAATTGAAATAGCCTCACAATCTGGATATAGTTTTTCTAGAGCTTCTTTATAATTTTTATCTTCTATTTTTGGCAATTTTTCTAGAATTTTGTATCCAGAATAATTTTCTTCAAGTTCTTTTAACATATTTTTTATATTGAAAATAAACATTCCTGCATTCCATAAATAGTTACCTTCGTCAAGATATTTCTTAGCATTATCTAAATTTGGTTTTTCAACAAATCTATCTATTTTTATTACTTTATCATCAGATTTGTTAAATTTAATATAACCATATCCTGTTTCTGGTCTGTTAGGTGTTATCCCTATTGTGACAATAGCTTTTTTATTTTTATTTTCTACATAATCATTTGCACACATCAATGTTTTACAGAATTCGTCTTTATTTCCTATTGCATGGTCTGATGGAAGAACTGCAACATTTGCATCTTCAAATATTTGATTTATGTACATGCTTGCAAGCAAAATACAAGGTGCAGTATTCCTTCCAACTGGTTCAACTATAATATTTTGATTTGGTAAATCACTAAGCTGAGTGCTAACTAAATCCTTATATTTTTCTCCAGTTACAACAAATATTCTTTCTTTAGGAATTATTTTCAATAATCTTTCATATGTAAGTTGTATCATTGTTTTATCATCTATTAAATTTATAAATTGTTTTGGCATTTCTTCTGTTGATTTAGGCCAAAATCTTGTCCCTTTTCCCCCTGCCATAATTACCGCACAAAGCATAATTTTATCCTCCAGTTTAAAAGTTATTTTCTAACATGTGTATTATATAATAAATCATACTAAAATATCAAGTAAATTAAGAATATATTTATAAATTATATTATCTTATTAAATAAAATGAGCCCGCTATGTTTTTTTAACATTTTCGGACTCAATTTATATAATATTTATTTATCTTTACTCAGTTACTTTTTCTTTTTTTCTTTTATCAAATTGATAAAGTACTGTTATTCCAATTCCAACTAAGAATATTGCAATTGTTACCCATCCACCAATTATAGGTATCTGTCTAATTAAGAATATTACAGCTGATACTGGTATAATCATTAATAATTTTTTCCATATTGAATTAATAGTTTCTATTTTACTTGATATAAATTCGTTTATTGCTATTGTTACAACTGCACTGTTAATAAATAATGCAATAGCATATATTATTATCGTTAAAAAGCCAAGTGATACACCAATTCCTGTTAATATAAGTATAAATGCTATTATTGGAACTATTATTGTAAATGCAGCTCCTACTGTTCCTGCAAGTAATGCTCTTGTAGACACATATTCCTTTGTTTTCTCTACAAATTTAGGAGCCAAGAATATTATTAAAGCATATATAATTAATGCAAAAACTGCATTTTCTATGGCTCTGTATATATAGTCAAAAACAACATTTCCATCTGCTTCTTCTTTTTTCTGTTCAGTATATTTTATTTCTCCATTTACTTCAATTTTATCTGTATTTTCTAAAGCTTTCTCTGATGTATAATTAAAATTTCTACCAACAAATAATGCTGTTTCATCATCTTCATTTTCAAAAACTGTTATATTTTTTGCTACTAAGTCTACATCTCTTCCAATACTTCCGACTAATTTTGTTTCACTTGATGCAAGTTTTAAATCTCTATAAACAACACCTGTATTTTGCATATCAAAATTCTCACACGCAGCATACATATCATAAGCAAAACCTTTTAATACAATATTTTCAGCGCAAGCAAATACATCACATGCAATATATGCTCCTTCCTCTATTGTTACATTTGGAGCAAAGATATATAATGAACCATTTACTTGACCTTTTATTGTAACATTTTGACCAAATATATATACATTTCCATCAACGTTTTTATCCATTACGTAATCTGTACTATTTCCATCTTCTGAATAAAAAACGTATAAATCTCCTTCATATATATCTAACTCTTCATGATTATGTTCTTGTTCTTGATTCTCTTCTGGATTTTCTTCTGTATTTTCTTCAGGATTCACTTCTTGGTTTTCCTCTGGATTTGCTTCTTGGTTTTCTCCTGAATTTTCCTCTTGATTCGTTTCTACAACTGGATTTTCTGTATTTTCACCTTGAGTATCTTCTGAAATAGGCATTATATCATATTCTCCTCCTTCAGTCTCTGTTGCAGATACTCTTGTACCAATAAAAGAAACAATTACCATAAATATCAATGCCAATGTTAATAATAATTTTGTTTTTTTCATTTTTCCCTCCTAATTAATTAAATAAAAATATACCTTAATAATATATTTTATCCATTGTAATGTCAATATATAAATTAAATATTATTTTCTTATTCAATATATTAATGTACATATATACATCCTATATCTTTTCTGTAATTTAACTTTTCATCCACATTTCCTTCTAGTGCTTTATAAACCCTTCTTTTTGCTTCATCCATTGAAGTATCTGTCGTAACAGCAGCAAATAATCTTGAGTTTCCAACACTTTCATAATTATCTCCTTCTATTTGCTTGCTACTTGCAAAATATATTTTTATATTTTGCTTTTCTATTTTTTCTCTTCTTAATATAAATTTGCAAGGCTCTTTTGATGAAGAAATAGCATAGTTTGGAGATACAACATAAACAGTAAATGTATTAGTCTTTTTAAACTTACAGTTTTCTTCACTTAAAGTTTGATTTTGTATATTTTTAAATAATTCTGCAAATGGAGTTTCTATCGCATTTAGGATATTTAGTGACTCTGGATCACCAAATCTTGCGTTAAATTCTATGAATTTTATTCCATCTTCACATTTGAAAAATCCGCCATATATTACTCCATTAAATTCTAACGAATCTTTATTAACATATTCTAATGTTTTTATCATTAATTCTTTACATTTTTCAATATCTTTTTCTGTTAAAAATGGGAGCAACCCATTATCAAATCCAAGGCATCCCATTCCACCTGTTCCTGGACCTTTGTCCTCATCAAATCTATATGGATAATCAAATGTAGTTGGCGTAACAACAATATTTTTACCATCTGTTAAGCCTGTTACAGTAAATTCTCTGCCTTGTACCTTATCTTGTACAATTACATTTCCACTAGCTTCTAAGCAAGATTTTGCATATTCAAAGCCTTCTTCCTTTCCTTTAAAATGTATTCCTCCTACTTTAACACCTTTTCCTCCAGTTAGGCCTTCTGGTTTTACAACAAAATTGTCATTTGCATAGCTATCTACAACTTTTCTTAAAGTTTCTAAATCTGTTATATTATAATTTTTGATTACCATTTCTGGAGCAATCTTTTCTACTATGCTCAAGGCATATGTTTTACTCCATTCTAGTTTTGCACCTTTCGAAGTAGGGCCAAAGGTCTTTAATCCTAATTCTCTTGCTAAGTCTATTAATCCCTCTTGCAATAGATTATCACTACTAATTACGCAATTTTGTATTCCCTCTTCTTGTATAAATTTTTTTACTAATTCCTTATCAAATGGGTTTCCAATTATGTACTTTCCTTGAGACTTTTCAGCAAATTCTGCTATGCTTACATTCTTATAAGGCATTATAGAATAAAGACTATAATCTTTTGATACATATTCTGCAATTACAGCTTCTCTTCCACCATTACCTAATAATAAACATTTTTCCATTCTTTTCTCCATCCTTTCACTTTGCTTATATATAAAGCATTTTTTTATTTTAATATTTATTTTTTTACAATGTTACGTATATCAATTAGACTCTTGTTATATTCTTTTCGAATTTTTCTTCTTATTATTGCAATTTTTATTATATAATAAGCAAAACATACTAATGTTACTGTGAGTATTAAAGTTCCATATGTTGCATAATAAATTGAATATAAATATACTAAATATAAGGTAAAAATACCAATTACCATAACTTCTATTCCATGAAGCCATATTCCCTCATTGTCTTTTCTATATCCAAGTTCCAAAATAAAAATAGTAATTATTAGTAGCATAATCGAAAATACTTTTAAATCCATTATATATGTATCTGTTGGGATGTTATTCATTCCTATATTTAATGAGGCTAAATATATTACTATTATTGTAGCTATAATAATATTCTCAAAAATTTTAGAATTAATTTTTTCTTTTATTTCTTGAGGAAATTTCTTTTTTTCTTCTAATTCTTTTTCAAGTTTTTCTATATTAGATGCATTATTCCTATCTCTTCTTCTCATAAGTCCTCCTTTTATTTATTAATTAAGGCTTTTTCCAATGTGATTTTTCCAATTCTTGCAGTTCTAAAGTCTTGTAATATTAGCTCTGAAGTCTTATTCATGTCTACTCGTCCACCTGTAACTAATGCTCCCTTTTTTCTTCCTATTTGTTCCATTATTTCTAGTATTGTTTCATTTTCATTATCGTTTTTTTTAATTTTCTCCTCTAGTTCATTATTATTAAATTCGTACTTTTGTGCTACAAGCTCTAAAAAGTTATCTAATAAATATTTTAATAAATAAAATGCAATTTCCTGTTTGTCTAATATTTCATCCTTAATCGTTCCTGTAAATGCTAAATTTAGTCCTACTTCATCATTTTCAAATTTAGGCCAAAGTACCCCTGGCGTATCTAATAGTTCAATATTTTTGTTAACTCTTATCCATTCTTTTTTTAGTGTTATTCCAGGTTTATTTCCAACTTTGGCTGTTGACTTTTTTGAGATTCTGTTAATAAAAGATGATTTTCCAACATTTGGTATACCTAAAACTAAAACTCTTATGATTTTACCTATACGACCTTTTTTTGCATTTTCCTCTATTTCATTTTTCATAACCTGTTCTATTTTTCTAATTACATTGTTTATTCCTGTCCCATCATTTGAATTTACAGTTACTGCTTCAAGACCTTTGCTTCTAAAATATTGTTGCCAAGCTTTTGTTTCTTTCTCATCTGCTAAATCACACTTATTTAATACAATAATTCTTTTCTTTTTTTGTATAATCTTATTAAATTCTGGATTTTGACTTGATTTTGGTATACGTGCATCCAATATTTCGATTACAACATCTATTAGCTTCATGTCTTCTATTATTTCTCTCTTAGCTTTAGCCATATGGCCCGGATACCAGTTGATGTTTGTTTTATTTTCGGTCATCTTCTTCACCTTCTTCTTTAGCTAATTCGTATAATTCTTTCTCATCTTTAATTATTTTTATCAATTCTTCTTTAGATGGCAAATATGTTAAATATTTTGATGCATATACATTTTTAACTTTATCTCCTAAAGTCATTTCTACTACTGCATCATCTTTATCTGCACACAACAGTATTCCTATTGGTTCATTTTCGCCTTCAATCATTTGTGTTTTTTTATAATAATTCACATACATTTGCATTTGTCCTAGGTCTTGATGTGTTAATTTTCCAATTTTCAAATCTATTATAACAAAACATTTAGCTAATCTGTTATAAAAAATTAAATCTGGATAATAATATTCTGAACCTATTTTTATTCTTTGCTGATTGGCTACAAATGAAAATCCTCTACCTAATTCAAGTAAAAATTCTGTTAAATGTGATAGTAATGTTTTTTCTAAATCTGTTTCCAAATAATTTCTATTTTCTTTGAGTCCTGCAAACTCGAAAATATATGGTGTTTTTAATAATTCTTCTGGTTGTTTTTCTATTAATCCTTTTTTAGAAATTTCTATTATTAAATTTTTATCTGGTGATATTATATACCTATCATACAATTTAGTATTGATTTGTCTACGTAATTCTCTACATCCCCAATTAGATTTAATTGCTTCTTGTTCATAGAAATCTCTTTCTTCTTTTCTATTTATTTTAATTAGTTCTTGAAAGTGAGCCCAACTCAATTCAGTCGACACTGTCGACCAAATTGGATAAAACTCATAAAATCTACGCATTCTTCTTATACTAACGGATGAAAAGCCACTTCCAAATTCGTTAGTCAGCTTGCTAGATAAAACATCTATGATTTTTTTACCATAACTTGCCTTCGTACTATTTTCTGATAGTTCATATGTTATTTTCCCTACATACCAATATACTTCCGTCATGGTAGTATCAATATGTTTAAACATTTTTTCTCTAGCAATTATTATTTTATTTCGTATATCTTGATAAATATTTTCAATATTTGTTAATTCATTTTCATTACTTAATATCATTTCATTTTTCATTTTATTTTCGGTTATCTTTTCACTTCCTTTTGCTAATTTCACTGCTTTCAAAATTTAAGTGTTCAGATTTGAACACTTTTCTAATCCCGTCGAATTCGACGGAATTAAATTTAAATTAATTTCATATTAAATTTACAATCTATATTGGTTTTTATCTGCTCTTTCATCTAGTTTTCTATCAAAGTCTTTATTTTTATAAAACCAGTCCGTTTTTTTATCAACAGGATGTGCTTTTCTGTTTTTATCTAATAGTAAGTCAAATAAAACTGCTAAAGGTAAAGCAATTCCAATAAAATCAAATACTAAATCCATATAGATATTTATGTTAATTCCTTGTCCCATATTTGCTACTATATTAAATATGCTAGTTCCAAAATATAATCCATAACTAACTAAGTATATTAATCCTCCTAAAGTACTTCTTTTTATAACTAGAATAATTGCAACAAAAGTTAGAAATAATAATACTATTTCAAAATTAAAATCTGTTGGTTGTGTTATAAAATCTATGCCTAAGTTATAGCAAAAAGCCACAATAATTCTAAATATCCAAAACATTATCATAAATATAACAAATAAATAAGTAGTTAAATTTTTCATACGTTTTCCTCTTTTCTTTTTTAATTTATATTAGATATTCTATCATATACGAATTTTTTTATCAATAAAAGTTAACAATATTTATAATTAATTATTATGATTGGAGTAAGAACATGAATCAAATAATATGTACTACGAAAACTAATTTTAAAGAGCAAAGAGATTATATACCTAGTAAAAAAATTTTTTTATTAAAAATGCTTTTTTATATTTTAACAGTTTTTTCTATTTTTCTTGCTTTATATTATATAGCATTTAGATATGATTTATATAAATCAGAAAAATTATCACAAAAATTAATTGATAACTTTAATATTACTGCTCTTTATCCAAAATCTCCTGATTATACAACAAATTTGCTATCTCAGAAAATCTTGCCAAATGATTCAACAACATCTAGTGCATCTGTAATTGGTTTAATACAAATTAATAAATTAAACATAACATATCCAATTTTATCTGACCTAAATAATGAATTGTTAAAAATTTCTCCATGTAAATTTTATGGTCCAAACCCAAATGAAATTGGCAACTTATGCATCGCAGCTCACAATTACAAAAATGGAACTTTTTTTAGCGATATAGCTACTTTAGAAAACGGAGATATAATTACTATATATAATACAAGTGGAACAATAATTGATTATATTGTCTATGACATTTATAAAACATCTCCACAGGATTTAGAAGTAATAAATCAGGATACTAACAATTTGAAAATAATAACCTTAGTTACATGTAATACTTTAGATAATAAATATAGAACTATCGTAAAAGCAAAGGAATTATAATATTAAACTCAAACAAGCCTTAGAAAAATCTAAGGCTTATTATTAATAAATTTTATTTCTAAAATTCAAATTTAATTATTCTATATTATACATTATAATCTCTAACTTTTTTATAAGTATATATTGCAGCAATTGCACTTACAATTAAAAGTACCCACATCATTGTATCATCTACACCTGTTTTTGGTAATGAAGTATTATTGGTATTAGTATTAGCAACATTTACATTAGCTATGTTTGTATTTGTGTTTGCTACATTATTATTTGCAGTATTAGTATTTGTTGTATTATTCGCAGTGTTATTATTCACTGTATTATTTGCTGTGTTGTTATTTGGAGTATTAGTATTTGTATTGTTATTGTTTGTATTGTTATTATTTGGTGTTGGAGCTGAAGTTCCATTTTCCAAATCTGGAATTGTTAATAAATCATTTACATTAGGTGTTGTTGCAAGGCTAATGCCACAAATTAAACAAATTACAGCTATTATAGCTACTACCAACATTGTTTTTCTTAAATTACTCTTTTTCATATGACTCTCCTTTTATAATATTATTATAAATTATATATATTTTATACTACAAATTTTAAAATTTTGCAAGTGTTTTTTCAAATTTTTACAAATTTTTCATAAATTTTTTAAATTATAGTATAACAAATTTAAAATCATTGTTAATTTTAGAACACATTCTCTTTATCATGCTTTGAAACTCTGCCTACTTTACCACTATATTTATATGCTACAATAGCAAAAGATATTGATGTTCCGAGTAAAATTAATATTGATGAAAATACAATAGTCATTGGACCTGATTTATTCCACCAATCTGAAATCATTCCAACAAATCCAACTTTTTTATTTGTGTCATTTACTTCTTCTTTTTCTTCCTCTTCAGGCTTTTGTTCTTCTTCCTCTACAATTGGAGCTATTGTTTTATTTACTTTAATTTTATATTCTACTAATTTTTCATCCTTTGTTAATTTAATTATTACAAGATTTTCTCCTTCTACAAGTTCAGTATTTCCTGTAATTTCTATATTTGCATCTTCTATGTTTGGCTTTGCATCAATAATCAATTCTTCTAAATCTTGAATAGATACCGTGTATTCAAAAACATCACTCTTAAATTCTGGTTCTAATATTACTCCATCTATAACAAGAGAGTTAAGCATTAATGATTGTTCATTATTTTCTTCTGGTGGATTTTCTTCTACAACATTTGGTGTATCATTTTGTTCAGCAAGTCTTGTTATTTTTACGGTATAGTCTCGTTTTGTTCCATCCTCAGCTGTTACTGTTAAAGGAATTCTATTTGTGCCTGTTACTAATTCTTTTCTTCCTGTTCCAGATACACTTGCCTTAGAACTTTTTGGTGTTGCCTTTATTTCAACTGATGAAACATCTGCATTTACCGTCATTGTTGTTCCTAATGAATAATTTTTTCCATCTACTGTTATAGATTTTAATGTTGCATCTGATGATTTAGTACTTGTATTTGAATTAGTTTTTTCATTATTGCCACTGCCACCATTATTATTATTATTATTGTTGTTGTTATTACTATTGTTGTTATTATTGTTACTACTACTATTGTCCTTATTATTATCACTGTTGTTATTTTGTGGTGGTTGAACAGGTGCTGGTTCTGTAACTGTTATTGTAAAAGTTTTTGATAATGACAATTTTTTTTCATCATAGGCACGAGCAGAAGAACTTACCACTTTTATCGTTGCTTTCCCTACTTTTTTTGCAGTCAAAGTATGTGTCTGACTATCTGTTTTCTCATATCCTGAATCAATATCACCAGAAGTAGGTGATACACTTACAACACTTGAATCTGATGATTCTACTGTATACCAAACAGCACTGTTTGTTGCTGTTACTGTTATTTTAGTACTTTCTCCTACTGACAAATTTGTCTTTCCAACAGAAGCTGTTACACTTCCAGTCATTGCCTCTACATGTGTTGTACTTGCCATAACAATTATTGTAAATATAAAACATATAATAAGAACTATTTTATATTTTTTTCTCATCTTTATATACACAACCTTTCATTTTAATTGCTTTTTGTTAAATATTTATTTGCAACATAGCCTTCCATTCCATTTGCTCTTTTTATCTTTGCCCATGTATAGCCATCTGCCTCTGTGTCATTCAAATTTATTACTGTTACTATTTCATTTATTGTAAGAGTACCAATTGAATCAGATGATGTAGTTGGACTTTTTCTTAAATTAACTCCTGTACCATTTACATAGTAAGAAGTAGAATCATTTGCATTTATTCCACTTGGCATACTACATACATTTGGCATATCATTAAATACAGGTATAACAAAATTTAATGATAAATCCAAAAGATTATTTGTAGCATAAGTATTATAAAGTGTTTTTGCTTGACTTGATGGATCCTGTACATTTGTCATATATTGATGCCAAAATGTACCATTCTTTCCATCCTCAATAACATCAAATTTATAGAAATACGCTGTATTTTGTCCAACACTTATGTATGAATCAGCCATAAGTTTTGCACCTTCAATTATTGATATGTATGGACTATTCCAACCTTTTTCTTTTGCATATTTTAATCCATTCTCTATTGCATTTCCACCGTCATAAGCTCCGTAATTGAAGAAGTTGTAATATCCTTCATATCCAGGATATTTACCTGTTACTGAGTTGCTTCCTTTTCTTCCTACTTCTTGGAAGATTTTAATTGCTATACTATATGGACTAATTCCACTCTCTTTTGCAGCTTGAATTATTATTTCTGAATAAGGCATTGTTTTTTTATCAGTTTTATTTATTGTAATTACACTAATTTTTGTTCTACCTGCAATGTGATTTCTCAATCTAATATAATCTAATGCTTCAATTTCTCCATCTCTATTTACATCTGCTGCTAACTTAGCAAGCTCATCCATTTTTGTTCTACCTGCAATATAATTTCTTACTCTAATATAATCTAATGCTTCAATTTCTCCATCTCCGTTTACATCGCCCAAAACAATCATTGTATATGATTTATTATATGTCGTATCAGTAAAAATATAACCTGTTGCAGCATTTGCTGTATTTGAAACTGTCTTTCCTTTTGCATCTGTTATTTTATATTTTTCTATTTCAAGAGTCTTTGCTACATCTTCATTTTTAGTTTGTGGAGTAACTATTATATATTTTTCTTCTATTTTAGCCTTTACCTCTACTTCACTTTCTCCTCCTAAAATAATCGCATCATTTTCCATAAATGAGCCTTTTAGAAGGCTTTGTACACCTTGTTTTGTATGTATAGATGAGTTATATGACATTTCTAAAAATTGGAATATTCCCGACTCTGTCATAAAGTTTCTTGGATCTGCAAAGTATGCAACAATTTGGTCTGATGCACATGCATATCCACTTGCAACTTGTCCACATGAATCTTTCCATGCTATATCTGATGAATTATGTACTGTATTTCTAAGATGTGATTCTGTTTCTTTTGATATAAATTCATTCCAACTTATTCCCGTATTAAAAGCCGTAAAATTCCAGTTTGGATGTAATTCTTTAAGCTTATTTAGATATTTCTTATAACTTTCTGGAAAAGCTTCAATTCCTGTTTTCTTACTTTGTGTATATGTAGCAGCATAAGCGTTATTTGAAACAACAAGGATATTAAAAACCATCGATAGCATTAAAATACAAACAATTTGAATAGCTAACACTTTTTTTATATTCATTCGTTTATCCCTCTTTATATTATTATACTTTCTTTTAATCATAATTAAAGTATAACATTTGCTGTCGATTTAAGTCAATTATTATTACACAATTGTAACAAAACTGTAATGTGTGTGTTATATTAAATTAAAATGTTTTATTTGCCTTCTTCCTCCATCCTTTCTTCAGATAATCTTACTGTTTCTTGGACTGCATCCCCATATCCTGTTAAAGCTGCAAAAGGTGCAAATTGTGCTGCTCTTTGCTCCATACTTAATCTAGGGTGCTTTTTTGATACATGATGTGGCATATTTATAATATCATCATATTTTTCCATATACCTTCTCCCTTTCTATTCTTTATGTCCTCCAATTTGTGAGTTTCTTTCTATTGTTGTTCCATCTTTTTCAAGGTTCATACCTTTTATAACCGAATTCTTCCCATATTTCTTTTTTATATCTATTATTGCATGTTGTAAATTATTTTCTTGCTTTTTCTTTTTATCCTCTATTTCTTTTTCCTTTTGCTCTTTTTCGTAGTCTACAAATAAGCTAATTTGTTCATTTTCTGTTTTTTTAGGTATCTCATTTTCTCTTATCACATTATTTGTAACTACATATATTCTCCTAACTAATAAATTTTTATTTATTATTCTCTCATAAAGTTCATCTATCGCCTTCATTATTATTTTTGTGGAAGATGTCATCTCTTCTAAATTAATCGTTCCGTGAGCATGTTTAGGTATCTTTCTTCCATAACGGTCAGTCGTTATTTCTCCTTTATATAATTTTTTTATTTCAGAATTAGTTAAATTTTCTATGTCATACCCTATTGTTAGTACAAGTTGATTTGTAACAAAACCCTTTTCTACTAAGTCTAATACTAATAAGTCTGTCATTTCTCTTACAATCAGCTTTGTTTGTTCATAATTATATGGGCAGTGGAGTACTTGTCCTGAGCTTATGCTATTTACTTTAGGCTTAAGTTCTTTTACATCTTTCATCGTACAAGGTTCATATCCCCAACTATGATCTATTAAAAGTTCTGCATTTATCCCAAATAAGTTATATAATAAATCTTCATTTTGCACAGAACATCTTGCTACATCTCCCATTGTGAATATATTATTTGCTTCAAGCTTTTTTGCATAACCTTTTCCGACTCTCCAAAAGTCTGTTAAAGGTCTATGACTCCATAATAATTTTCTATATGTCATTTCATCTAGCTCTGCGATTCTTACTCCATTTTTATCTGCCTTTACATGCTTTGCTCCTATATCCATTGCAATCTTTGCTAAATACATATTCGTTCCAATTCCTGCTGTTGCAGTAATTCCTGTTTTACTTAATACATCGTTAATAATTGTTGTAATCATTTGTCTTGGTGTCATCTTTGCCGTTTTCAAATACTTTGTAATGTCAATAAAAACTTCATCAACAGAATATGGGTATATATCTTCTGGTGCAATATATTTTAAATAAATATTATATATAAATGTACTATACTCCATATACTTTGCCATTCTAGGAGGCGCTATAATATAATCTAATTCTAAATTTGGATTATGTTTAAGTTCTGTGTCATTATATGAAGAGCCTATAAACTCGTGATTTCTAGCTTTTATCTTTCTTTTGCAATTTATTTCTTTTACTTTTTGCACAACTTCAAATAATCTTGCTCTACCTGGAATTCCATATGCTTTAAGCGACGGACTAACTGCAAGGCATATTGTTTTTTCTGTTCTAGATTTATCTGCTACAACTAAATTTGTTCTTAATGCATCCAAACCTCTTTCTGCACATTCGACAGAAGCATAAAAGCTTTTTAAATCAATACATGCATAGACCATAATTTATCTGCCTCCATTTTTGTTTCTTCATATTATGTATTATATCATGCTTTTTTATATTTGTAAACGCTTGTTTGTGTTTTTCTGAAAGTTTTATGAATGTCAGGCTAACATTGGTGTTCTTGAAAATACTCATCCTAGACAACCTCGTTTTATATAATCTCATATTGCTTTTTTTGTAAAATACTAAAAGGAGTACATTTTGTGCACTCCTATCTATAATTCTATCTCATATATTTTTACATAGTGTTCTTTTACCATCCCGATAAATATAATTCTATTTCTTCTTAAGTTGTTAGTTGGTAGAGCTACTTTACATAAAGCACAACACGGAACCCGACGCTTACATAAGTATGAGTAGTAGGATTATTGCCATCGCGGAGGCACGCAGGATTTTCTCTACCATTAAGAGAAAATGCACCACCGACGCAAAACAGCAAACGTAGGTCCGTTTTAAATCATGTGCGCCAGTCTCGGTCGTCCATTCAAACATGTTTCCTCCCATATCATATATGTTCTTTACTGCAAACTCATTATTCACGCCTGTTGGTGTCTCTAATCTTGTGTCAAAATAATTCTTTTCGTCTGTGAAAGTAGGATCCCATGTAAAGTCTCCCGAGGATGCATAGTCAGCACCCTTTCTTTGGTATTTATAAGGTATTGTTCCGCTCTTTAACTTTGTTGCATATATCCATCCCGACGTTCCTCCTTGTTTATTTGAGCACCAAATATGTGGTGCATATCTTCCTGTATAATTTCCTTCGTGAGTAATATAATTTCCTTTTGTTGTACTATCTGTTACATATGACCTATCTTGCTCTGATGTTTCAAACCATTTCATAACAGTGTCCCATGCATAGCTATCTATTAAGTGACTTTCTATATCGTCTCTATTTTCATACATTTGCTCTGACACTGTAATCGATGTTGTTTGGTCTATAAAGTTCCACGAAAAATATCCTGCCTTACTTACTGGCTTTAATTCTGTCTCTTCTTTAGTTGAGACATTCTTAGTATCCTTGACTGATATATAATCTCCATCATCTCCTTCTGGATAAAATGTTGCATCTTCTGGTATTCCTGCTTCATACCTTCCTATCCAAAATCCTCCATATTGAGTTATACTTGTATTTCCATAGTCATCTGCTGCAGTATCTTCCCAATCATGGTAATTTCTATAATACCATGTTCTCCATCTATTATCGTCTACTAAGTTTATGTTAACATCGTTTGTGTCTGCACCTTTATATGTATACTGTTTATATTCTGGATATTTTGCTTCTTTTACACTAGGCTCACTTACATAACATGGTACCCATACAAATTGGTTTCCGTCTCTATCTTCTATTACTAGTCCATTATTTACTGCTTCTGCACTTGGTTCTCGTTCTCCATCTCCCCACTTTGCTTTATCTGTATTTATTGGTCTAAATCCTGCTGGTATTGTTGGATTATTACTGTCTCCTTTTGCTCCATTTATTGTATCTTTCTTCTCAAAGTATTCCCATTCTCCTAGTCTTCTTTTTATGTTTTTTACTACATCCTCTACATATGCCGTCGTTTCATTTAATATTTCATTCTCTTTTATTGCTGAATTTGCATAGTTCTTTGCTCCTTGTGTCCCCATTTGTATTATTCCTAATGTGTATACTGTCCCTATTGTTATTGTCGCTAATATCACTAACACTATTATTGTGATTATTAACGCCATTAACGTTATTCCTCTTTCTTGCCTTATCCTTGCCTTTCTTTTGTTTTCCATTTTTCCTTTTCTCCCTTCTTAATTTATTTTTTGAACGTATGCATAATTATTTTCGAGTAATGCCGTAAGTGACTAAACGAAGCATTAGCGTAGTGCGATTTGAGCAATCTACCTTAGTATTTCTATTAGTAGATTGTGACACACAAGATTATGAATAAAATAATTATTCATACGTCATTATATAACAAAAGCACAAGTATAACTTGCCTACTATTGCTCTACGCAAAGTAGACACTTTATACTTGTGCCTATATTATCTATTTTTTTGTATTCTAAATATCCACTAAAGCTACTTGTGTGTGTGTGTGTGTGTGTGTGTGTACAGCCCCAAGGGTTTTAGCTTCTTCATTATTTATTTTCATTTTTTTTCTTCCTCTTTTGACTTTATTTTTTTACTTTTCTTAAGTATGTGCTTATTATATATTTACACTTTTCCTTTGTCAATATTTTCTGTTGTTTTTTTTAATTTTTGAAAAAATCACACATTGAACTTATTTCTAAATTCAAGGCGTAATGCTTATATTCTTATAATTTAGCGACATATTTTTTTATTGTTTCTAATATATTTGCTATACTCTGTCCTGTCCAATTATTATTATTAGATAAATTTTGAACAAACATATTATCACTTAAAACTAAATATATTATATTTGAAATATCTTCTTTTTCTAATTTGAAACTATCAATATTATCTAATTTCCCTAATTCCATAAATATATTAACTATATTATCTGTTGCAATAGACATATTTATTAAATCCATATCAATATCTATTGTTGCTCTACGAATATTTTGTGTTAAATGGAACATTACAACTCCACCTTTAATTGTTATTTTATCACTATATTTTGAATTATAAATTCTATTTATAATAGTGTCTTGACATACTTTTGAAATTGCATAGTTTCTGGTATAGCCATTTTTTATATACTCATTTACACATTCTTGTAAACTATTCACTACATTACCTCCGTTTCAATAGCTTTCATTATATATGAATTATTAAAGTTTTGAGCATACTTATATAACTTAATAAAATTTAATTTATCTTTAATTTTTCTATAATTATTCAAAACTTCTTTATATAGTTCATATGGCAATTTTGATTTATATCTTATAAGCTCAATTAACATTCTTTCTTTATCATATATATTGACTTCTGTATCTTCTATTTTCATTTTGGTTAATCCAATATTTAGTAATTCTTTTTTTGTAAAAATTTGTTTTATTAATCTATTCTCTATATTTCTTGCTTTTTTATCTGTAGCTAAATAATAGTAATCTGGTATTTTATCCGTTAGTTCATAATAGAAGAAGGCACTATTTAAAGTCAATATTGCTTTAGAATATTTTTTTGTTATTATTGCTAATTCACTTGGGTATTCTTCGTTTGAATAAATCCCTTTTTCAATTTTATATAATTCTTTATTCCTAACTTTCTTTTCTATTTGATATCTATTTAATCCACCTTCTAACAATTCTTTATAAAAATATACCATTTTTATCCCCCTCATTATTATAAACACAAATGTAGGCTTTTGTCAAGTTAGAGCCGACATTTGTGCTGAAATATTTTTATGTATAAATTAACTCATTTATCTGACTAACTTTTTCTGTTACTATTTCCTAAATTTCTTTCAAATGCTTGTTAAGTTCTCCTTGTATAAATAATATTGTCACCAACTAATGTGTAACTTATTCCCTTCTCTATTTGTTTTTTGTTTTCTTTATATAACAAAAGCACAAGTATAATTTATCTATAATTGCTTATCACAAAGTAGACACTTTATACTTGTTTACGTTTTTATTATGTTAATAACGGGCAGACCCACTTTACATAAAGTGCAACGTGGAACCCGAAGTGAATCATGTAAGTGGTAAAAGTTTATTAAATTTCTTTACAATTCTTATATTTTTTGTTATCATATAATATTATTAGAGGTAAATATGGAAAATAAAAAAAGTATTACTAAATTTCAAAAAATTGCAATTTATTATATAATTTACGCCTTTATTGGATGGGTTGCAGAAGAAATATATTGTGTAATTTCAACACATGAGTTTGTAAAAAGAGGCTTTCTTTTTGGACCAATATGTCCTATATATGGATATGGTGCTCTTATTTTGATACTTTGTTTTAAAGATTATACAAAAAAACCTGTTAAACTATTCTTTTTATCTGCAATAATTTTTAGCGTATTCGAATATATAACAGATTTCTTTTTACAAGCATTATTTGGAATTAAATGGTGGGATTATACAGGATATTTCTTAAATTTGAATGGTAGAATAACACTAAGCTTTAGCCTTGTTTGGGGGTTTGGAAGTTTAATTTTTATTAAATTTTTGCATCCTTTTATAACAAAAATAACTGGAAAAGTATTAGTAAAAATACCTGGAAAAATACAAAGTATTTTTGTTAATATTGCTATCGTTTTAATTATAATAGATACACTTACGTCTTCTATTGCTTATTTAGGCATATTTTAAATAATCACTTTGCTTACACAAAGTCCGGTCACCAACTTCATAAATTTTGGATTCAAGCTTTGGTTCCTCCAAAGCAATTTTTATGTATTCTCTTAAATTTCTTACAGCAGTTCTTTGTTTATGTTTATTATAATCACTCATCACATATCCTTTATATAAAATATTATCAGCAATAATTAATGTACCTTTTTTTGAAAGCCTCATAGCTTCCTTTAAAAAATAAGGATATTTGCCTTTTGCTGCATCTATAAATATCACATCATATTTTTCGTTAAAGCTTGTGAGAAGCTCTACTGCATCTCCTATATAAACATTTATTTTACTTTCTAACTTCATTTTTTTTATATTTTCTATTGCTTCACTTGCTCTCTCCTCATCTCTTTCAATAGTGTCAATTTTCCCTGTTTCTTTTAGGTATCTTGAAAAACATATAGAAGAATATCCGCACTGCTGTACCTATTTCTAAGATATTTTCTATATGTTTTTCTAATAACATATTATCTAAAAAGCTTAGAGTATCATCCATTATGATTGGTATATGATTCTCTAAAGCTTTTTTCTTAATTTCTTTAAATTTTATATCATCCATATTATTTACTACTTATTTCTATTTGCTCTTTCTCTTTCTTTACTATCTAATATTTTCTTTCTTAGACGTATATTTTGAGGAGTTACCTCAACTAATTCATCATCTTGTATAAATTCAATCGCTTTTTCTAGAGACATTTGTATTGGTGGAACTAAGTGTAATGCATCATCTGAGCCAGATGCTCTAGTATTTGTAAGGTGTTTTTCCTTACATACATTTATTGCTAAATCTTCGCTTCTTGAATTTAATCCAACTATCATTCCCTCATATACTTCTGTACCAGGTCCAATAAATAAGTCTCCCTTATCTTGTGCATTATATAGTCCATAAGTTACAGCCTTACCTGGTTCAAATGCAACTATTGTTCCTCTTGTTCTTGCTGTAATATCTCCTTTATATGGTTCATATGAATCAAAAATATGGTTCATTGTTCCATTTCCCTTAGTATCTGTCATAAATTCTGAACGATATCCAATTAAGCCTCTTGCTGGGATTTTAAATTCTATCTTTGTATGACCTTCTTCTGCTGGCTCCATGTTAACCATTTCTGCCTTTCTCTTTCCTAGTTTTTCAATAACATTTCCAACAAATTCATCTGGTACATTTACAACAAGCCTTTCTATTGGTTCACATTTTTCTCCATTTATTTCTTTAATAATTACTTTTGGACGAGAAACTAAAAGTTCAAAACCTTCTCTTCTCATAGTTTCAATTAATACAGATAAATGTAATTCTCCGGCGTCCTGCAACTTCAAAAGAATCAGATGATGCTGTTTCTGTAACACGCAAGCTTACATTTTTCTCAAGTTCTTTAAATAATCTATCTCTAATATGTCTAGATGTCACAAATTCTCCTTCTCTTCCTGCAAAAGGTCCATTATTTACACTAAATGTCATTGTAACTGTTGGCTCATCTATATCAACAAAGTCTATTTTTTCTACATGTTCTGGATCACATATTGTTTCTCCTATATTAATGTCAGAAATTCCAGAAAATTCTATTATATCTCCTGCTTTTGCTTCTTCTACTTCAACTTTATTAAGTCCAACATGTGTATATACCTTTGCAATTTTTCCGATTTGTCGTTTTTCCATCTTTTTTACACACAGTAACTTGCATTCCTGGTTTTAGTGTTCCTCTTTCAATTCTTCCTACTGCAATTCTTCCAACGTAATCATCATAGTCAATGTTTGATACTAACATTTGAGTTGGTCCATCTTCATCACAGTCTGGTGCACTAATATTTTCTATTATTGTTTTAAATAATACATCCATTCCACCATCTTTATCACTCATATGAAGTTTTGCAATTCCAAGTTTTGCAGATGCATAAACAACAGGGAAATCTAGTTGTTCATCATTTGCATTTAATTCTATAAATAGTTCTAATACTTCATCAACTACTTTAGCAGGATTTGAACCTGGTCTATCTATTTTATTAATTACAACTATTGGCTTTAAATTCAATGCTAAAGATTTCTTTAATACTTCTCTTGTTTGAGGCATTGCTCCTTCAAAAGCATCTACAAGTAATAAAACTCCATCAACTGTTTTTAATACTCTTTCAACTTCTCCACCAAAATCAGCGTGTCCTGGAGTATCAACAATATTAATCTTTATTCCATTGTACATAACAGATGTGTTTTTTGCAAGTATTGTAATTCCTCTTTCCTTCTCTAAGTCGTTCGAATCCATTATTCTTTCTGCTACTTGTTCGTTATCTCTAAAAACGTGACTTTGTTTTAAAAGTTCATCAACAAGTGTTGTTTTACCATGGTCAACATGTGCAATTATTGCTATATTTCTAATATTAGGGTTATTCATTTTACTTCTCCTCTTTTTATCTCTTATTATTTTTCAAAATTTTCTACACAAATATTAATTATATCCTAAATTTTCTCATTTGTCAATCTTACCATTTCACCCATTACCTTTTTGCTAAGCTCATCTAAAGTATTTTTGTCATTTTTCTTATCCTTATATTCGCTAAAATTCATTGGCTTTCCTATATTTATCTTTACTCTAGAAATAAATGGTTTATATTTAGCCTGTATTCCAACTGGTACAATTGGAGCTCCAGACATTAGGCTCATGAGTACTGCTCCATTTTGTATCTTTCCATTTTTCTTCATTCCATTTCTTGTTCCTTCAGGGAATAGAAGAACAATATGATTTTCTTTTAAAACTTTCATACAATTTTTTAAAAGTGCAACATCCTGCTTGCCCCTTTTTACTGGTAAAGCGTGCACTTTAACAGCAAGCCATTTTATAAATCTATTTATAAACATCTCTTCTTTAGCTAATATATACACATCATTTCTTTTTAATGATGCAACCATCGTTGGAGGATCCCAGTTACTCATATGGTTTGGGCATATTATGTATGGCTTGCCTTCTTCAATATTTTCTCTTCCAATAACTTTAACTCTGTATAAAATTTTTGTAGTTATTATAAGTACAAATTTTATTATGGCTCTAATCATAATTTATTTTATCCTTTTCTTATCTATAATTTTTTCAATACAATTTACGACTTCATCTATTGTCATATTAGTTGTATCAACAATTATTGCATCTTCTGCTTTCACAAGTGGAGCAATCTCTCTTTCAGTTTCGAGCTTATGTCTTTCAATAATTGATGCAAGCACTTCTTCATAGCTTTCGTTTATTCCTTTTTCTTTATTTTGATTATACCTTCTTCTTGCTCTTTCCTCTAGTGAACAATCCAGATAAATCTTTACATCTGCATTAGGAAAGACAACAGTTCCTATATCTCTTCCTTCCATAATGACATCTTTTCCTTCTCCAATTTTCCTTTGCAGAGGAGTCATTTTGTCTCTTACGCACTTAAGAGCTGAAAATATAGCAACTACATTATCCACTTCTGGAGTTCTAATTTTACTAGATACATCCTCCCCATTAAGAAATACTTTTTTGTTTCCATCTATAAATTCTAGCTTAATATCTATATTTTCTAAAACTTCTTTTATCTTATCTTCTTCTTTTGGAGATATATTGTTATTTAAACATTGAAGTGCAACACATCTATACATTGCGCCAGTATCAATGTTTAATAAATTTTCTTTTTCAGATATTATTTTGGTTATTGTTCCTTTTCCTGTTCCTGCTGGTCCATCTATTGCTACAACAAATGACATAATTTTCCTCCACCTTTTATTTGCTTAATTAATACAATTTTCATTGCTTTTCAAAGTCAATCTTTTGTTTCTTTTTCTGGTATCTTCAAAGCCTTTGCAACTATTTCAATATTCCTTATATTCATAGCTGTTAATATTTCTATTTCTCTTTTGCATTTGTCTTTAAATTCATTTAAACTTTCTAGTATATTGTAGCCATATACAACTATAACTTCCATATATATATCAGGGCCTTCTTCATACTTTGTAATCCTCGTTTTAGCAAGTTTATCAATTGCAGGTGTCTTATATGCTAAATATTCTATTATTTGTCTAAATACTTGATCTGAAATAGTAAAATTTCCCATATAACTAAATGTTGGTCTAATGATTGACTTTTCTGTAACATATGGTGCCTTGCCAAGCCCCTTTGACTTAAAAATTTGAAGTGGATCTAAAATATACCCAGAAAAATCCTTTTTAATTTCAAATGTAGGAACTGGTATAACGTGTTTTCCTTGTGTTACACGTATTCTTCTTGCTGTTTCCATTTCTTCTTCTGTTGCAATTTCTTCAATATGTATAATTTTTGAAACTTTTGGTAATCCTAGATTTTCTGCAATCTTATATACCATATTATCTGATGTTCCAAGTATCATTATTGCTTCTGGTTTATATTTCTTTATTGCAATTTGAATATCTTTCTTTTCTTCTTCTGTTTGAAAAAGTGCATGCTTTACTGTCTCAATTTTGGTTGGTGCTTTTTTAGCGGAAGACCCAGCTATAACTTCATTGTCCTTGATAAAAAGTCCATCATCAATTATGTAATTTATATTATTCTCTCCTGCTACATATTGAGCTCTATAACTCTTTCCTGTACCTGATGGGCCAACAAAAGCATAAACCTTTATATTGTGAATTGACCACATAACCCTAAACCTCCTGCTTCGCTATATTAATGAACAAGCGTGTAATTTTAATTACACGCTTTATTTGTTCTATATACGTTATTATATTACTTCGTTAATCTTAATATCCCTAACGTGTTCAATTTTTTCCCAATTAGTTTCTCTTCTGAATAAACACTTAAAGTTAATTACAAGCCAACTACCTAAAAACAATGGATAACATAACAATCCTTTAATCATAGGTCTTATTGGTCTCTTATCTAGCTTCATTATTATTGCTCCAATAATAATTGGTAAAATAAATGTTGGTATTATATATAACAAATAATTTTTAATTAATGCCATTTCTGTCATTCCATTTGCCATATATATAAAAGCATTTACTAGTAATAACACTAATGTTACTATAAACATTGGAATACTTCCAATTATATATAGAAGTCCATCAAGAGATACTAATGTTTTATTTTCTTTAGCTGCTATTGCTAATTCCTTTGTATATCTTCCCATACATTGTATATGTCCAACAGTCCATCTTGAACGTTGAGACCAACTTTGTTTAAATCCTACTGGTTGCTCATCATAAACTATTGCATCTGTTGCCCAACCAAGCTTTTTACCTGCTATTATTCTTTGGAGTGAGAATTCTATGTCCTCTGTTAATGTATAGGTATTCCATCCATTTGGTTTTATAACATCAAATTTAACCATAAATCCTGTACCATTAATTAATGGAGAAAGTCCTAAGTTATATCTAGCAAGGTGATAAAATCTATTCATCATCCAATAAAATATTGCATATCCTGATGCTATCCAACTGTCTGTTGGATTTTTTATATCTCTATAACCTTGAACTACCTCTTCTCCTTGACATAGTTTTTTATTCATATTTTTTATAAAGTTTTTGTCTACAATGTTATCTGCATCAAATACACAAAATGCATCATAATCTGCTTTTTCTTCAATCTTTTTTGCTAGAAACCATTGAAGTGCATGACCTTTTGTTCTTCCCTCTTGATTATCTCTAACATATACAATTGCTCCAGCATCTCTTGCAATTTCTGCTGTTTTGTCAGTGCAATTATCAGCAATTACATATATATCAAATAGTTCTTTTGGGTAATTTTGATTTTTCAAACTTTCTATTAAATTTCTTACAACAGATTCTTCGTTATGTGCTGGAATTATTGCCATAAACTTATGCTCTTTGTTTATAAGCAAAGGTTTATCTTTAAGTTTTACTAAAGAACATATACTAATTAATAACTGATATAGCCAAAATATCGTTATTATCCATACTATTGCTTGTTGTAATATATATAAATATTCCATTTTTACCCTCTTTTCTTTTAAATATCAAGCTTTTAGATTTGCATTTATATTATACTATAATTTTCCAAAAAAAGCAAATTTTTCACGTTTTTCTTTATTAATTATTTCTTAAGATAAATTACTCATCAATATTTTTAGCAGTAAGATTAATTCTTCCTTGTTCATCTATCTCATATACTTTAACTCTTATTTCATCTCCAACTTTTAGTACATCTTCAACTTTGTTTACTCTTTCTTTAGAGATTTTTGAAATGTGAAGAAGTCCTTCTTTTCCTCCACCAACATCAACAAATGCTCCAAAGCTCATAATTCTAGTAACTTTTCCTTTATATACTCCGCCAACTTCTATTTCTCTTGCTATTTCATCAATCATTTCTAATGCCTGGTTTCCACTTTCGTTATCTTGTGAATATATAAATACATTTCCATCTTCTTGAATATCAATTTTTACTCCAGTTTCTTCAATGATTTTATTTATCATTTTTCCACCAGGTCCAATTACATCTTTTATTTTATCTAATTTAATCTTAGTTTTTGTAATTTTTGGTGCATATTTTGATAGTTCTTTTCTTGGCTCAGCTATTTGTTTAAGCATTATTTCATCTAATATATATTCTCTTGCTTTTCTTGTTCTAGCAAAAGCTTCTTCTATAATATTATATGTTAAACCATCAATTTTTATATCTACTTGTATAGCAGTTATTCCTTTATGTGTTCCACCAACTTTAAAATCCATATCTCCAAAGAAATCTTCTATTCCTTGAATATCTGTAAGCATTATATATTTTGATGGATCTTCTGGATCAGTAACAAGTCCAGTAGAAATTCCTGCAACTGGTGCTTTTATAGGGACACCTGCATCCATTAGAGCAAGTGTACTTCCACAAATACTTCCTTGAGATGTAGAACCATTTGAAGATAATACTTCTGATACAACTCTTATTGCATATGGGAATTCTTCTTCTGATGGAAGAACTGGAACTAATGCCTTTTCTGCAAGTGCACCATGACCAATTTCACGTCTTCCAGGTCCACGAGATGTTCTTGCTTCTCCTACACTATATGGTGGGAAATTGTATTGATGCATATAACGTTTTCCTTCTTCTTCATCTAGTCCATCTAATATTTGTGCTTCTGATAGCATACCTAAAGTTGCAATAGACATTACTTGAGTTTGTCCTCTTGTAAATATTGCACTACCATGTACTCTAGGAAGCACTCCAACTTCACACGATAATGGTCTTATTTCATCTATTTTTCTGCCATCTGGACGTTTGTGTTCTTCATAAATCATCTTTCTAACGCATTTTTTCTCTAACTTATATATTATTTCTCCAATTTCTTGTTTTCTTTCTTCTACAAACTCTTCTCCATATTTTTCTGTTAAATAAGTAGTAATATCTTCAGTTAGTTTTTCAATATTTGCGTCTCTTATTTCTTTATCTTGAGCTTGTACATCTTGATACATTCTTTCTTTATAATTTTCTTCTACTTCTGCATATAAATCTTCTGAAACTGCAAAAGATTTATACTCAAATTTAGGTTTTCCTATTTCTTTTTGAATTTCAGATATGAATTTACAAATTTTTATTATTTCTTCATGTCCTTTTTTAATAGCTTCAAGCATAACATCTTCTGGTATTTCATTTGCTCCAGCTTCAATCATTGTTACTTTCTCTAAAGTTCCTGCAACTGTTAAAACTAAATCTGTTTTTTTTCTTTGCTCAAGTGTAGGGTTAATTATAATTTGTCCATCAACATATCCAACATTAACAGCAGCTGTTGGTCCACCAAATGGTATATCTGATATAGCAAGTGCACATGACGTACCTATCATTGCTGCAACTTCTGGTGAATTATCAGGTTCTACTGATAAAACTGTTGCAATTACACATACATCATTTCTAAAATCCTTTGGAAACAATGGTCTAATTGGTCTATCTATTGCTCTTGATACAAGAATTGCCTTATCTGCCGGCTTTCCTTCTCTTTTGGTAAATCCACCAGGTATCTTTCCAACTGAATATAATTTTTCTTCATAATCTACTGAAAGTGGGAAAAAGTCTATTCCTTCCTTTGGTTCTTTAGAAGCAGTAACATTTACCATTACAACTGTCTCTCCATATCTTACCATAACACTTCCATTTGCAAGTTCTGCAATCTTGCCGTTTTCTATAACTAATTTTCTTCCTGCAAGTTCTGTTTCAAATGTTCTAAACATATTTTACCTCTCTTTTACATTTTACAAGGCGTTTAATTATAAATCAAACGCCCCGTATTTTAAATTATTTTCTTAAATTTAGTTTTTCAACTATAACTTTATATCTCTCTTCATCCTTTTTAGCTAAGTAGTTTAAAAGGTTTCTTCTTTTACCAACCATCTTTAAAAGTCCACGTCTTGAATGATTATCCTTAGTATGAATTTTTAAATGTTCAGTAAGTTCATTAATTCTTTCTGTTAAAAGAGCAATTTGAACCTCTGGAGAACCTGTATCATTCTCTTCTCTTTTATAAGTCATAATGATTTCTTGTTTTCTTTCCTTAGTCATAATTACACCTCCATATTTTATTAAATTAGCCTATTTCCTAGCAAAAGTGGTGTTATTATCCTCAAGCCACGAAATAGGTAGCCTTAATTCTTATTTATTTTACTATAAATTAGTAAGAATTGCAAGCATTTTCGTAAATTTCATTTATTTTTCGTTAAAAGATAATGGTTTTATATTAAAGAAAAGCTAAAATGATTTATTTGAAAGAGCAACGCACACGATTAACCGGAGCGTAGCGCAAAAGCGAATGGAGCAGTCTACATATATATCTTTAATTTGTAGACTGCGACACCAAAGCTCTAAAAATAAATCATTTCAGCTTTTCTATTGAAACAAACCTTTATTTTGTAACTATCTTTCTCCAACAATTTGTAGTTCTAGCTCTATCTTTTTTCCTGTCTTTCTATACACCTCATCTTTAACATACTCAATAAGTTCAATTATATCATTAGATGTAGCATTATTTTCATTTACAATAAATCCTGCATGCTTATCAGACACTTTAGCTCCTCCAATTTGCTTTCCTTTTAAACCACACTCATCTATAAGCTTTGACGTTATATAATCTTCTCCTCTTTTAAAAGTGCTTCCTGCTGATGGTTTATCTAGTGGTTGTTTTTCTATTCTTGAAGTTTGATACTCTTTTATTTTGTTTTCTATTTCTGCTTTTATTCCTTTTTTTAATCTTAAAGTTGTTTCCAAAATTATGTATTTTTTTGACGAAAATATGCTTTTTCTATATTCAAAATTGTGCTCTTTTAAATTAATTTCATTTATATTTCCATCATAATCTATATATTTAGTAGAATAAACTATATCTTTCATTTCTTTTCCATAGGCACCAGCATTCATTTTTACAGCTCCACCAATTGTTCCGAGGAATTCCTGATGCGAACTCAAATCCTTCTATTCCAAGCTTTAAAAGTCTTTGTGCAATTTCTCCATTCTTATTTCCGCTTCCAACTGTTACAAATACATATTCCTCATCTTCTCGAACTTCAAACTTTGTAATTTCAATTTTGCATACAACTCCCCTTATTCCTTTGTCAGTAACTAAAATATTGCTTCCATTTCCGAAGTATAAATATAGGTATATTATGTTCTTTGCAAATTTTTAAAGCACATGTTAACTTTTCTACACTGTCTACTTTAATAAAAATGTCTGCTTTCCCTCCAGTTTTAAAAGTAGTATGCTTTGCCATATCCTCATTAACACTTATATATTTTTTGCCAATATTTTCTTCTAATAAATCAACTACCCCCATAAAATCCTCCTGCTTGTCAAATATATTTACTATTTTTTCATTATTAACTCTTAAAAATATTTTTTATTTTTTTTAATAATTTTTCATACCACTTTTCTTCCTTTACAGGTGTTAACATTTTTTCATCTTGATTATTTTTCTTTTTAAATATATCAACGTCTCCATAATTCTCTCTTTTTATTTCTTCAAGTTTTCTCTCATTATTTCTTATTACATTTTTTAAATATTCTTTTTCTTTATCTGTGTTACACCAAAAATTATAATACAAATAATAAATAATAGCTATTGCTTCTTTGCTAACTCCTTGTATATTTAAAGAGACCTTAAAATCATATGTTGGAATATCATATATCTTTTTTCCATCACTAATTGTATATGTCAAATTTCTAGTAATATTATTTAAAATTTCCTTTGGTATTTTGTTTATAAAATTATTGCCAAGTGCTGTTAATATTCCATATACTTCATTGTATGGACAATATACTTTCTGTCTGCTTATATTCTCTTCCATATTAAATTACACCTCTAACTTTATTCTTTCTATTTAGGAATTACTTTTTCTTCTCTGTTATGTATTCCTACCATTTGTTCAGCTTTTTGAATTTCTGTACTTGTTATTTGCATTTCACTAGTTGCCCTAATAACATTCTTTTTCTTTTCAACATCATTTGGTGCTCTCGTATATTCGTTCCTTGCTTCAGCAAATAATTCTAGCATTTCATCTACAGAAAGAGTCTTTTCCCTAAAGCCATTAGATTTTCTCATTTTTTGAAGCTTTCTCACAGCTTCAAATACGTTAACTTTATCGCCAACCTCAGCTTTATAGTTTTTATCTAGCATTTTTTGTGCATATATTCCATTAACTTTTTGAGCAAACAAAATCATTTGTCTTGATTTCGCAGAATTGGTCCTTAAATATTCTTCATTTAATTTTCCTCTAGTTCCAAATCTTTCTCTATCTAATGCATCTGCATCTTTTAAAATAGTAGAAATTTGAACTACTCTTTCAAAATCTCCTGTATATCCATATTCTTCACATAATTTACCAATTTGTTCTCTATCTACTTTGCCTTTTCTTTCCTCTTCATATTCATGATATGCTATTGCAACTTGCATAAGAGGAATATCTTTTTTATCAACTCCATAAGTATTATCTGGATTACTTTCAAAATATTCTCTAACTTTTTTAGCACTTCCGAATAGCATGTTCTGCATTTCCATCATTTCCTGCTCTATAGCTATCATGAAACGCAGTAGCTGCTAATAATACTCTTGTATCTTTATCATCTAATCTTTCATTTTGGGCAAGTATTAAAGAAAATAGCATTGTCTTTTCAACATGTTCTATTGAATGTTCTTTATTGGCATTATAATAGTTTGTACCTGATATAGCTTTGATATCTGTTTCAAATATTTTTTCCATCTCTTCATTGATATTAAAATCAATGTTATTTTCTTTTCCTAGATATACTCCATATTTTATAAGTTCTTCTCCTAACGTTTTTTCTAGCTTAGCATAATATCTATCTCTATCCTCTCCTACACTACTCATACTAGAATTTTTTGAACTTTCTTGTCTTATAATTTCTGTTATCTGACTAAAATATTCATATCTTTTTTCATAATCTGTTTCTGGAATTTGTCTTAATACATTTTCAATGGTACTTATTAATTCTTCTCTTTGAGCTTGTGTAAAATACTGTGCTTTTAAGTTTTTTTCAGCAAATGTAAGTCCTACTGCATTATTTTCAAATTTAACAATTGCCTCTTTTGCAATATCTACTATACTTTTATCTTTTGGTATTTCTATTTCTCCTCTTAACATTTTTTGCATTTCTTGAATTTTTAATAGTTCTTTTTCTGCACATTCTTCCCTATTAATTACTACGATAGGTATGCCTAGTTCATGAGCTGCTTTTTGCGTTTCTTCCCATAAATGTACTTGTGCTTTATACTTTGACATAGCATTTTCATCACCTTCTGGTGGTTCTATAAATTCTGGTGGAAATTTATCTGTCTTTCTATCTTCTACCCATATTAAATAACTTGGTCGCAACTTTTGAACATTTCCATGTTCATCTACTACTAGTCTTTCCATAACAGTTTCATTATGAGTATGTCTTGTATTATCAATTGTTTCCTGCAATCCATAGAATTTTATACTGCGACTCAATCTATCATGTAAAGGTGCTAAACTTTCGTTTGTTGTTCCTAAATCATATGGAGCAGAGACTAGCAAAGAATTTTGTGGCAATGAAGCATATCCAACTACTATCTTTCCATCTTCATTTCTAGCTAATCCTATTTGGTCTTGACCTATTATACTTTCACAATTACCATGTTGCAGAATCCTAGGAGTATTATAATACTCCTCATAATCAGTTATCTCATGTAATCCACTATATGCACCTTCAACACGAACCAACATCTTAAAATCATCATGAATTCTATAAACACTAATTTGACTTTCATTATACATTATTGGTTCTATCTTGTCATTTTCTGATTTTGGTGGATTGTATATTCCTCCTTCAAATTCTTCTCTAAATAAATTTACTGCTTTTGACTCCAAGTGAATATCTTTTAGATAGTCTGTTGGTTTTCTCCTTCCTTCAGTTATATCTTTTATTATTTTATCTAACTCTTCTACACTTGCATTATCTAACATAGAAAGTTCTGTAATTAAATTTTTTATATATTCACTGCTTTCCATTTTTAGTCCTTGAACGCCTTGAAATCTTTCTACATACTTTCTTAATTCTTTTAAATCCATACCATACAAATACTCTGAAACTGCAAATCTTTTAATTTCATCTTGGCTTAATTTTGACATATATGGAATTTCAATATCTTCTCCTCTCATTATTGCAAGAAGCATTTGGTTTCTTTTTCCATCTGCATCAAAATACTTTTCTATATCTTCCTTATTTGTTATACCAAAATAGTTTTGTTTTGATAAAATTAAGCATAAGTTATCATAATATTCTGGTGTAATTTCATTTATATCTTTCAATAATGCATCATATTGTCCCGAAGCTAGTTTTTTAAACATCTCATCAGCAACTAATGTCCAATTTTCTTTTGTTTTTATCATATTCATGAATGCCTTAATAAATGCTTTATTATCCTTATATTCTACTAGTTTTTTTTGTGCTTCTGGATAAAGAGTTATTCTTAAAATTTGTTCTTCTGTTAAAGTGTCCATCAAATCTGATGATATAAATTCAAAATTAATCGATGATACTATTTCGTTATTCTTTTGATATATTTTTTCTAGTCTACTAAGAGCAACGTCTTTCTTTTCTGGATTATATTTTTCAAAATATTTAATAAAGTATATTTTTGCTTCTTCAAAGTTTTCAAATTTCATCATGTTGTATAATGAACTAAACCTATCTGTCTTATCTATACATTTGCCATCATCTATTAATTTACTAAAAATTTCCTTTTGATATTTTTTATTTACAAACTTCCAATACGTTTCATCATAACCATCACTAAAAATTTTTTCAAAAATAATATAACTTGAATTAAAATCAACATATTGTATTATTGAAGCCAATATGTCTTTTCTAGCTTCTCCAAATCCATCTAAATCTGTATTAGAAATATACTCACTAAGAAAGTCTGAATATTTATACTTAATATCACTTGGACAATGCTTTAAGAATTCTGCTAAATACTGAGCATTTTGCTCAATATTTTTTAATAGGTATTGAAAATTCATTTCGTACACTTCGTCTTTTGCATATATTATTTTTTGCAATAAAGGAGAATCTTTATCATAATCTTTATTTATATATTTTTCTATATCTTGAACTAATACTTCTTCTTGTAATTTACCATTAGAAACTCTATATAATCTATCTCTTTCATCTTGGCTTGCACTTTCAAAAAAATTTCTACCAATTGGTGAATTTTGCACAATATCATTTGTACCTTCCCAAATATTGGGTAAAAGATACGGATTAATTGCACTTATAACTCTATCGAAATATTGCATCTGAATATTACTTTTTGTTAAATTCCATATCAATATAAGCTGGTCTGGGGCAATGAAATTGCTTTCACGTAATTTTAATATCATTTCTATATTTTCTTGTTGACCTTGTTCATTAATCTCACCCCACTTTTCAAAATTTACGTATATGCAACTGTCATTGTTTTTTAAATATAATTTAAAAGATTTCGATTTAGATTCCGTAGATAAATCATCCCACATTACATCTAATAACTTTTCAAGATCATAACCATGAGCAGAATTTAATATTTCTTCTTCATGTGCCTTTCTTACTTCTGGGCTTAGCTTTTCAATAGTAAGGTAATTACCTTTGTCACGTAATTTATCAAAATATTTTTCTTGTAGCTCTATGCTTGCTTCTCCTAATATATCATCTATATATATAACGTCGTAAACATTACTTTTTTTTAACTTTAATTCTTTTTTTAACACTTTTTCTTGCTGTGGAGTCGATAAATCTCTAAAAAATTTTTTTAGCATATTAAGACATTCTTTTCTTCCATCATTAATATCATTCCTAGTATCACCCCATGTATCCTGAAAAGGAATAGGCATAGAGTCTACCATATTATATAACTCATGAAAATATTTAATTATAGTATTTTTAGAAGAATTATTAAAAATTAATTTTATAACTTCTGCCTCTTCGATACCACTTCTCTCTAATTCAGATTTTAAACGCATTAAATTTATACCCTGCAAAAAACCTGGCATCATTTTGTACCTATCTATTATTCTTTGTTGTTCTTTTGTTAATTCCATTATTACCTACATAAGCTCCCTTTATATATTTAATTTTATTATATAATAAAGCACTAAAAAAGACAATATTTTTATACCATACTATTTTATTAGCCACAAATAACTATATTAATGTAATATAGACACTTGTGGCTATTTGTTAAAACTCCATTTTATCCTCTACCCAACTTACAAGCTCAGGAATTTTTACTCTTATTTGTTCCATTGTATCCCTGTCTCTTATTGTTACTGTGTCATCTTCTAAAGTATCAAAATCTATTGTAACGCAAAAAGGTGTTCCAATCTCATCTTCTCTTCTATATCTCTTTCCGATACTTCCTGCTTCATCATAATCACACATAAATTCTTTTGATAACATTTCATAAACTTCGTGTGCTTTATCACTTAATTTTTTAGATAAAGGCAAAACTGCTACTTTAAATGGTGCAAGTGCTGGATGTAGTTTAAGTACAGTTCTTACATCTCCTTCTGCTATTTCTTCTTCATTATATGCATTACAAAGGAATGCAAGTGCAACTCTATCACATCCAAGAGATGGTTCAATACAATATGGTATGTATTTTTCGTTAGTTTCTGGGTCTAGGTAACTTAAATCTTGTTTTGAATGATTTGAATGTTGTTTCAAATCATAATCTGTTCTATCTGCAATTCCCCATAACTCTCCCCATCCAAATGGGAATAAAAATTCTATATCAGTTGTAGCTGCACTATAAAATACCAATTCTTCTTTCGAATGATCTCTTAGTCTGATATTATCTTCTTTTATTCCTAAATTAATTAAAAAGTTTTTACAAAAATCTTTCCAATATGCATGCCACTCTAAATCTGTTCCTGGTTTGCAAAAGAACTCAAGCTCCATTTGTTCAAATTCTCTAGTCCTAAAGGTAAAATTTCCAGGAGTTATTTCATTTCTAAATGCTTTACCTATCTGTGCAATTCCCATAGGCAGTTTCTTTCTAGTTGTTCTTAGAACGTTTTTGAAATTTACAAATATTCCTTGAGCAGTTTCTGGTCTTAAATATAATTGTGTTGTAGCATCCTCTGTTACGCCTTGAAATGTTTTAAACATCAAATTAAATTTACGAATATCTGTAAAATTTTCTTTACCACAGTTTGGGCATACAATGTGATGTTCACTAATATAATTTAACATTTTTTCATCAGACCAACCATCTACGATTTCATCACACTTATGTTCATGCATCCATTCTTCTATAAGTTTATCTGCTCTATGGCGAGTCTTACAATCTTTGCAGTCTATAAGTGGGTCACTAAATCCTCCAACATGACCTGATGCAACCCAAGTTTCTGGATTCATAAGTATTGCTGAATCTAGTCCCACATTATACTTACTTTCTTGTATAAATTTCTTTCTCCAAGCATTTTTTATATTATTTTTTAATTCAACTCCAAGAGGTCCATAGTCCCATGAATTTGCAAGTCCGCCATATATTTCAGAGCCTGCATATACATATCCTCTTGCTTTGCATAAATTGACTATTGTATCCATTTGTTCTAGCATATATGCGTATCCTCCTATTTTTTCTTTTTAGAAACTGTTACCTTACTGCGTTCTCCATTTAAGTATATTGTTTCTCCTAATATACTTAAGAAATATATAAATATTCCTAAAGGAATGATAAATTCATTTATAGGTATCCTGCATATAGCAATTATACTTACATATAAAGAGCCTATTATTCCTATTGTTAGTGCTGGTTCTACTAAAGCTTTAACTATGCCAAGTTTTCTAAATGCAATTACATAATATATTAATACTATTACAAATGATATAATAATAGGTAATATATATACCTTAAATAAATCATAAACTTTGTACCTTGGAGTCTCAACTGTAATTACGTTATCAATATCTTCTTTTATTTCATATTTTTCTTTTATCTTTTCCTCTATTTGCTCTAAACTTTCATCTGATATTCCTTGTGCTTTAATTGAAATTGTATCTTCAAATTCATCTATATAACCAATTTCATATTTTCCATCAAAGCATTCTTTTACTATTTGTTCTATGTCATCAAGATTATATTTATCTATCATATATATAATTATTCTTCTATATCCTGCATATTCAAATCCTAGATTAAATTTAAGACTGAACGCCATAACTATTCCAATTATAATAATTACTAAAGCTATTCCTAATACTATTAGTTTTTTCTTCATTTCTACCTTTCCTTTCTATTTGTTTATTGTAATTAGCATGTTTCTCATAAATACTAAATTTGCTACCATAAAGCTTATTAATCCATAGAATAATACCATTCCTATTGAATATATTGGTAATTGTGCCATAAATGTAAATACTATTCCAATTATTAAAAATATTATAATAACATCTAATTTCTTCAAATATGTTTTGAAAGTAGTATTAACGACATTCTCATAGCTATTATCCTTTTTAATGCTATTTAAAATCGTTATCATAAAATACGTATCAAGTGCTATAAGTATAAACATTGCTACTATTCCACCAAGAGATATAGTTGTACCTGTATATCTAATAAGTAGTAAAAGTATTGCAATACCAACTATAAATGAAAGTGATGTAACTAATCCATTCTTTTTATATCTTATTATCATATAGATTATAATTACTGCACATATTACAGCCATAACAATTATTATTTTGTATATAGCATTTGCTCCAAGAGAACTTGTCATATATTCGCTTGACTCAAGTTCATATGTCAAAGGCATTTCTTCATTATTTAATAACATCTCATATAGTTGTCCTTGTGACATATAATTATATAATGTTTCTCCATTTGCACCCGAACCAATTGTAAGAGTTAGCTCTCCTGTATCTATTTCTTCTGAGAAATATGTTGATATAACTTCTGTTCCTTCTATCAATAAACTTACTTTAGGTTTTGTTTCATCTTCTTCTCCTGTTTCTGTATCCATTTCTCCAAGATAATTTTTACTAATTTCAGATAACTTCTTAGTTCCTTCGCTGTTAAATTTTATTGTAAAATATACATTTAATGAACCTAAGCCAGAATTACCATACAATATTGATGCTTTCTCTATATCTGATTTATCCATCAATACTTCTTTAGTTTCTGAATCTACCATTGAGAAGTCACCTTTATAAAGTGGATATCTAAGTACAGTATCTGTATTCATATTGTCAACTATTTCAATAAGAATATTTCCATTTTGTTCATCTAGTCTAATATTATAATCAGATATACCTAATGTTTTAAACCTTCCTTCAATTATTCTTTTTGCCTTTTTGTAATTTTCTGTTGTTAAGCTTTCATTAGGGTTTATTTTTACGTTTTCCTTTTTATATTCTTCTTCATTTGCTCCTTCTGGTATCTCATCTACTTCATTTCCATCTTTGTCATAGATTTTTTCTTCTTCTTCATCACTTACTTTAAAACTTGCTATTCTACTACCTGTAAGCTCTGTTGATAGTTTGAATTCTGGCAAAACACTATCATAACAAACCAAATTCTTTGTGTAAACTCCTCCAAATGAGATTAATGCTATTAGTAGTATTATTAGTACATATAAAGCAATTTTAAGTTTCTTTTCCAATTTTTTCACAATCCTTTCTCTATAATAATTTTGTATTATTTATTATTAATTCAAACCATATTCTAAGATACTTTGCAGCATATTTACTCATTATCATTCTATCTATAAATATTTCAAAATAATCAAGTACTGGGCAAAGCTCTGTATCAATCTGTAAGGTTAGAGTAATTTTTCTTTCTTCTTTATTTATAACAAGTTTAGCATCAGTAACTGCATAATTTACTTTATCATGTTTATCAAAAGTTCCAAGATTTGTATTAACAACTCTATCTCTATGAACATCTGACTTATCAGCAAGTATAAGTGCTGCTGATATATCACTTACTGCTGTTCCTGTTTCTTCATCATGATTTCCTATCGCCATCATAATCTCTGTTCTATCATTAACATTCATTCCCATATCTTTTAAAATGTCATATGCAAGTATTGCTCCTGAGTGAGCATGATCCTTCCTGTTTACACAATTACCTATATCGTGCAAATATCCAGCAATTTTAGCAAGCTCAACTCTCTCTTTTGGATAATCCAATGTCTCTAATATTTCTCCAGCTCTTTGAGAAACAATCCCCACATGTCTTGATGAATGTTCTGTATAGCCTAAACTATTAAGCTGTTTTTGTGCTCCTTGCACAAGAGCTTGTACTTCTTCATTATTTATAACATCTTTTAAAGTTATCATTTAAAGTTTCCTCCATATACCTTAGCATTTTATAATAAATTTACAAAAAATTCAACATATATTTGAAAATATTTAAAAGTTCTCTAGAATATCTAGAGAACATAATAATATTTATTTCTTTCCTATTTTGCAATAGATATACTAAGCACTTTATATTTAGCAACTCCATCAGGAATTTGTACTTCAACTACTTGATTCTTCTTAGCTCCTAAAAGTGCTAATCCAATAGGAGATTCATTTGATATTCTATTTAGTGATAAATCTACTTCTGTTGAACCAACTATCGTATATTCGAACTCTTCGTCAAACTCTAAATCTTTTATTTTAACTGTATTTCCTACTTGTACAGTATCAGTATCTATCTCAGCTTCGTTTATAATCTTAGCATATCTTAACTTATTCTCAAGGTCTGCAATTTTTATTTCATTTTGAGCCTGTGCATTCTTTGCCTCATCATACTCAGAATTTTCTGATAAATCACCAAATCCCAATGCAACTTTTATTCTCTCTGCAATTTCTGTTCTCTTTTCTGTTTTTAAATATTCTAATTCTTTTTCAATATTGTCATATCCTTCTTGTGTTAAAAGTATTTCTTTATTTTCCATTTTTGTTACCTCCGTATAAGTAAATAATAGTTTAATTATTTTATATATTACGCCAATAATTCTGGTTTGTCAAGCTTTTTTATATATAATTTTTAGGCTAATTTTGTAAGCCTTACTTCATCCATTTTTAGCTGTTTTTTTATATTCAAATAGGTATCTTTTCTATATATTAAACTTTCATATAGAATATTTTGTTCAAACTCGTTTTCTATATCTTCATATTCAAAATTATCATTATTAAATGTAATTTGGTAGTTATTTATATTTATTCCTTCAAAATCAATTGCATCATAATATACTTCTTCTTTAATGTTTATTATTGTTGCATATTTATTAATATTATATTCTTCTAATTTTTCTTTATCAAAGTCAAGATTAATTATTATATCGACATTTGACAAACTTTTACTTTTGTTATTAGTTACTTGTATTGCTATTCCGTCTTTTTGATATAGCTCTTTTTCTATATATGAATATCTATTTATATCTTTAGTTACTATTTTTAATACCTTTATTTTTCTTGCAATCTCCATAATTTGATTTATTACTATTTCATCTTGTTTATCAATTAAAATTGAAACTACCATTGTTTCTATATTTTTATTATATTTCTTTGATAAATATTCCAATATTTCTAATAATAAAAATTTGAATAGCCATTTTCCATTTAATATATTTAATCCATAACTACTTATCTCATCATTTAATTCTTTATATTCTTTCAAATTTTTACTAAGTGCAACTACTATATCTTCCTTTTTCTTCATTTTATATAATTTTTTAGCAATTTTCTTTTGTTTTCTTTTATTTAATTCATCTTTATTATTTATATAAACTGTTCTCAAATAAAATCACCTGAATATAATCTTTTTTAATTATATTCAGGTATTTCTTTTTTATTTCATAGAAAAAATCTAATTATTTTTTTAAATCCAATTTTATATGAACATCTCTAAGTTGCTCTTCTGTTGCATTCCCTGGTGCTCCCATAAGTAAATCTTGAGCTTTGCTATTCTTTGGGAATGCAATTACAGACCTTATATTATCTTCATTAGTCATAAGCATTATCATTCTATCTACCCCTGGGGCAATTCCTGCATGAGGTGGAGCTCCATATTGGAAGGCATTAAATAAAGCTGAAAACTTCTCTTCAATTACTTCTTTTGTGTATCCTGCAATGCTAAATGCTTTTACCATTAATGCTGGGTCGTGGTTTCTAACAGCACCTGATGAAAGTTCTATTCCATTACATACAATATCATATTGATATGCAAGTATGTCTAATGGGTTTTGTTTTTCTAATGCTTCCATTCCACCTTGTGGCATAGAAAATGGATTATGACTAAAGTCAATCTTTCCTTCATCATTTATTTCATACATCGGGAAATCTATTATCCAACAAAACTTGAATATATCATCTTTTATTAAATCTAATCTCTTTCCTAATTCTTTTCTAATTTCACCTGCAATATTTGAAACTTTGTCTTCTTTATCTGCAACAAAGAAGATTGCCTCTCCCTTATTTAACCCTGTTTTCTCTATTAAAGCTTTTGTATGTTCTTCATCAATAAATTTTGCTATACTTCCTTGGAAGGTATTTTCTTCTACAAGTTTAAGCCAAGCAAGTCCTTTTGCTCCTGCTTCATTTACTGCAAAATCTACCATATCATCAAAGAATTTTCTAGTTCTATCTGATACATTTGGAGTTACAATACATCTTACTGTTTTTCCCTTAAACGCATTAAAATCAATAGTAGCAAATATTTCTGTAACATCTTGTATTATTAACGGATTTCTTAAATCTGGCTTATCTGAGCCATATTTAAGCATAGCATCTCTATATTTGATTCTTGGGAAAGGATACTCTGCAACTTTTTTGTTAGAGAATTTAATAAATGTATCATACATAACTTTTTCCATTACCTCAAATACATCTTCTTGAGTTGCAAATGCCATTTCCATATCTAATTGATAGAATTCTCCGAGGTGCTCTGTCTGCTCTTGCATCTTCGTCTCTAAAGCAAGGTGCAATTTGGAAATATTTATCAATTCCAGAAACCATTAGTAATTGTTTAAATTGCTGTGGTGCTTGTGGAAGTGCATAAAATTTGCCTGGATGAACACGACTAGGTACTAAATAATCTCTTGCTCCTTCTGGAGATGAACTTGTAAGTATAGGTGTTTGTACTTCTGTAAAACCTCTATCTACCATTTGAGCTCTCAAAAATTGCATTACCTGTGACCTTAATAATATGTTTTGTTTTAGCTTTTCGTTTCTTAAATCAAGAAATCTATATTGAAGTCTTAAATCTTCTCTTGCCTCTATATCAGAATTTATTTCAAAAGGCATATTTTTTGTTCTTTTTCCAAGCATTTCTACCTTTTCTATTGTAACTTCTATATCTCCTGTTGGCATACTCTTATTTTCCATATTTTCACTTCTTGGTGCTACTACTCCTTCAATAGATATTGTAGATTCTGTTGGAATATGAGAAACTTCATCAACTAATGTGCTTTCTCCTGATGTTACAGCTTGAGTTATTCCATATTGGTCTCTCAAATCTACAAAAACAAGCCCTCCTAAATTTCGTACTGATTGTACCCAACCTGCAATTTTTACTTTCTTTCCTATGTCTTCTTTTCTAAGTTCTCCACAATTATTTGTTCTGTACTTATTCATGACTTCGTTACCCCTTTTCATTTTCACATTTATATTTATTTTAATCAAACTGAACCCAAGCATCATTAGCTTTAAGCTCATTTACTATTGCTTCATGCTCTTCATTTGTTTTTGTAAAATATATATTTCCGTTTGCATCTGCTACAAAGAAAAGATAGTCAGTAGAATTTGGTTCGATTGCTGCCTCTATTGATGCATTACTTACTGAACATATTGGTCCTACTGGTATTTTTCCTTCCATATTTGGCCCACGAGTATTATATGGATTATATGTATTAATTTCTGTTTTATACAAATCACGACTTCCAAGTTCTACTTTAAATGCATAATATGTCGTAACATCACTTCCTATGCTCATATTTCTAGCTAATCTATTATATATTACACTTGATACATTCTTTCTATCTTTATCAAATATTGCTTCATTCTCAATTATTGATGCAATACTCAATATTTCATGAACACTATACTTACTTTTCTCGATTTTAGATTTATAATTTTCTAATACTTTTCCCATTTGGTCTAAAAGTGTCTTAAAGATTTCTTCAACTGTAACATCTTTATTCTCAAAAGAATATGTATCTGGGAACAAATATCCCTCTAATGCATAATATATGTCTTCATTTTTTATTTCATCTGTTATGAACCAATATTCATTTATTAAGCTATCAATATATTCTTGGTTTTGTAGTAATTCATATACATCATCTTCTGTATTGTTTGTATTTTCTGCAATTTCTTTTGCAATATAGTTCATTGTCTTTCCTTCAATAAAGGTTATATTTATATTATTAGTATTAAATACTTTACCTGTTTGTAGAACATCTGCTATTTCTTGAACTGACATATTTTTTGTAATATCATATGTTCCAGCTTGAAAATTGCCAACATTATTTAATTTTATATACAATTTGAAAGCTAATTTGCTTTTTATCAAGTCATTTTCTTTTAGCAATTCTGCAATTTTATCTGTATTTGAACCTAAAGGTAGTTCAATTGTTACCTTTTCCTCTGCAGTACCTGTTCCAGATAAACATATATTATACCATACTATGCAAGAAATTACCATAAATACTACAAATATTACTAATGCAATTATTATTATTTTTAACAAACTTGATTTTTTCTCTACATTACCATAATTTTTTTCTTCTTCCATTATTATATGTTTTCCTCCATTTATATATCTAAATTATATTCTTCTACAAATTGTTCATCTAAAATAGCATTATTTGTTATAATTATACTGCCCCCAATTTCTTTAAATCTTGGAATAATCTCTATTATAAATCGCTCTAGCTTTTCCTTTTGTACATCTACATCTTTTAAATTTATATTAACTGTAAATTTTTCTTTCGAAATAGACTCTTTTATAATTTCATCTATAACGCTACTTCTGGCATCAAAATTATCTATCTTTGTAGCTGTAATAGTATTTTTGTTAATTTCAATTGAATTTTCTATATCAGGCGTTTTAGATGTAAAATCTATATCATTTGTTTTTGACCTTTTTTGTTCCTTCTCAGTTACATTTTTAGCTTTTAAATATCCAAAACTACCTTCATAAGTTAATACTTTTATCCAGCCATTATTTTCATCTTCAATAAAAATTAGCTCTTTGCCTTCATCCAATTTCTGAACTGTACTTGAAAATGAGCTAGGCTTTTCTTTTAGTGATACATTTTTTGTTGTTTTTACAGTTATAAGTTCTTCATATAAAGACAGAACAACTGAAGAATTTTTGCTTGTTGTAACTTCTATGTTATATATATTCGTTATCTCAGAAATAGGAATATATAGTTTTTCTCCATATTCTGCAACCCCTGTATCAAGTTTAAGAACCGCTGAATTTAATTGTAATGTATTATTTTTTGTGTCTATTGCTCCGACTTTCGTTCCAGATGATGTTATTATTTTGCCTGTTTCTTCTTCATAATACAAATTTTTATCAAATATATTTTTCATATCTTCCATAGACATATAAAGCATATCATCATATATATAAATATCATCTGATAATTTTCCAGTTATATCTTCTTTGTTAAAAATCAAGCTTAAAGTTTGATTTGTGCCTTTATCTTTATTAAGTATTCGATTTAAAGAAAATATTATCAAAAATAATACTGCTAGTAGCAATATTATTCTTGATAATAATTTTGTTTTATTTATTTTTCTCTTCTTCATTAATTCCACCATATTGTATCTTAGCATAACTTTACAAATTTTGCAATAATTAGAGTTATTTTTTTAATAGTCATGTATTACAGTATAATGGGTTGTTTCAATAGAATAGCTGAAATGATTTATTTTTAGAGCTTTGGTGTCGCAGTCTACAAATTAAAGATATATATGTAGACTGCTCCATTCGCTTTTACGCTCCGCTCCGGTTGATCGTATGCGTTGCTCTTTCAAATAAATCATTTCAGCTATTCTTTAATATAAAACCATTATCTATTATATTATTTGCAAAAATTAAGTGAACTTCAATTGAGAGTTCACTTAATTTGATATTTAAATTGACTTTTTTATTTTACATAAAGCACAACGCGGAAGCTGACAGTTATGTTGACATGCGACGTCTCACAATCGGCGAATCTAAAGCACGCACCTGTAGTTTGTCCACGATCGATACTCGCACCGCGCATAACACCGAACTCCTGGTCTTCAGAATCATGTTTTCCTGTTTCTGTCGACCACTCGAACATATTTCCTGCCATATCATATATGTTCTTTACAGCAAAATTATCATTTACTCCAGTTGGAGTTTCTATGGCTCTTGAAAATGTGTGGTTTGCATCTATCAAATCTGTACGTTCTTCAAAGAAGCCATTTTGTACTTCTTCCAAACTTTTAGTCGCACTACCATAAGTCGTAGCTCCATTCTGATACCTAGTGGCATTTATCCAGTCATCTCCTATACCTGCTCCCGTATGTTTACTATACACATGCTCTGCATATCTTCCATTATATGACCCTGTTGTGTTATTATAATTTCCTTTTCCTGTGCTGTTTGTTACATATTCTTTTGTATCAGTAGTAGACTCAAACCATTTCATTATAGTGTCCCATGCATAGCTATCTACTAAGTAACTATCTACATCACTATTTTCTTTATACATATTTTTTGATACTTCTTTTGCATTTTCTTGGTTTATAAAATTCCATGCAAAATATCCTGCTTTGCTTACTGGTTTTAAGTCTACACCCTTCTCATTTGTTACATTTCTTTGAGTATCTTTAGTATAATTAGCATTTTCTTCCTCTGGTTTTGGATAAAAACTTGCATTCTCTGGTATTCCTGCTTCATATCTTCCTATCCAAAATCCTCCATATTGCTTTATACTTGTCTCTCCATATTCTTTTGCTTCGTTATCTTCCCAATCACTATATGCTCTATAAGAAAGCGTTATCCATCCTTTGCTATCCGCTTGGTTTGTTCCTTTATCTGATTCTTGTCCTCCTTCATATGTGTACTGTTCATATTTTGGATAGTTTGTTCCAGCTATCTGTTGACTCGCATCTACATAACATGGTACCCATACAAATTGGTTTCCGTCTCTATCTTCTATTACTAGCCCATTATTTACTGCTTCTTTACTTGGGGCTTGTTCTCCATCTCCCCAATTTGCCCCATTTGTATTTATTGGTCTAAATCCTGCTGGTATTGTTGGATTATTACTATTTCCTTTTGCTCCATTTACTGTATCTTTCTCCTCAAAATATTCCCAGTCTCCTAATCTTCTTTTTATGTTTTTTACTACATCTTCTACATATGCTGTCGTTTCATTTAATATTTCATTCTCTTTCAATGCTGAATTTGCATAGTCCTTTGCTCCTTGCGTTCCCATTTGTATTATTCCTGATGTGTATGCTGTCCCTATTGTTATTGCTGCTAATATTATCAACACTATTATTGTGATTATTAGTGCCATTAACGTTATTCCTCCTTCTTGCCTTATTCTTGCCTTTCTTTGTTTTTTCATTTTTCTTTTCTCCTCCTTATTTATTTTTGTTTTAGCAATATCAATAATTAATTTCGAGTAACAACGCACTCGATTAACCGGAGAGCTCGCGAAGGGCGAATGGAGCAATCTACATTTAAAATTACTTTTGTAGATTTAGGCACCAAAGTTACGATGAAATTAATTATTGATATTGCACAAATATAACAAAAGCACAAGTATAATTTGCCTACTATTGCTTTACGCAAAGTAGACACTTTATACTTGTGCCTATATTATCTATTTTTTTGTATTCTAAATATCCACTAAAGCTACTTGTGTGTGTGTGTGTGTGTGTGTGTGTACAGCCCCAAGGCTTTTAGCTTCTTTGTTATTTATTTTCATTTCTTTCTT
>CANQLH010000012.1 GCA_947624655.1 uncultured Clostridia bacterium
CTTATATTATCAAGAGTACGTGCTTTTCTTTTAGTACTTCAGAAGCTTTTTTTATTTAAAACCATTATCAAGTAACCTATTTTGCAATTTTTTATCAATTTTATATTGACATTTACAATAATTTAATGATATAATATGTTAAATTGCTAGAACAATCTAGCATCCAAATTTTATTCTCCTGTTTTACAGGTTATATATATTCAACAATAGTAAAAAATATTTTTAGGAGGTAATACTCATGAAAGAAAAACGGTATTTTTGTGACTATTGGTTCGGTGAACCTACGAAAGTAACAACGTTAATCCTGATCTCGTCTCTCATTCTTATTACATTTTTCGGTAGTATCATTGGTTATAATGTGATTATGTCTAATTATGGGTATGAACTTAATTTATATTCCGTGGAAACATATGAATATCTTGATGAAATTGCTAATAATGTTATAAAAAAGGGCGTTGGCATTGATTTATTATCACTACCAGATGATGTCGTTAAATATGAAATAACTACTGAAAACGATGAAATCATATTTAAATATTATTTAGATAATAATAAGGATATGGCATATGCTGTCTCTGCAAATATGACTGTCAAATTATCTAATGATTTTAGTATAATTTCAAAGAAACCAAATTATTCCTCTGAAGAAGAATATGTAAAAAGCATAAAATATGACATTGGACGTGACTCCATATTGATTGGATTTTTCGCGTGGGCTATAATTATGTGTTTAATTCTTATTGGTGGTACAATTGGTGCTTATATATCCAGGTCACACAAAAGCAAAAATCTTTCATGAAAAAATGGGAGCATTGCTCCCATTTTTTCATCTTTCTAAATCCAATTCTTTATCTCTTACTTGCGAATCTAGATTTGTATCTAAAACCTCTGAAATGGTGCGCCATAGAGGATTTGAACCTCCGACCATTTGATTAAGAGTCAACTGCTCTACCAACTGAGCTAATGGCGCATTTACTAAAATTTTATTTTTTAGTTGTCACATTTTGTGAACGTTAATTATTATAATATTTTATCGGCTATTTGTCAATAGTTAATAAGTTATTTAATTTAAAATAATTGTAATTTTGCATTTTTTCAAAAAATTCGCTACACTTAAAGCGTAGCGAGTTTTTAATAGAATATTAAAATATACAATATTTATTATTCTGCTGATTCTTCTGTCTCAGGAGCTTCATAAGCTTCTAAAATAGCGCTTTGAATCTTCTCTCTTGTATCAGCATTGATTGGATGAGCTATATCTTTAAATTCTCCGTTAGGAGTTTTTCTACTAGGCATAGCTATAAATAATCCATTTTGGCTTTCGATAACTTTAATATCGTGTATAACGAATTCATTATCAAAAGTTACAGAAGCAACAGCTTTCATTCTGTTTTCTGAATTAACTTTTCTTAAACGTACGTCTGTTATTTTCATGTTTTGTTCACCGCCTTATAAATGTTATAATTTTGTACTTTTTTTATGTACAAAATTATTATTCTACAAAAAATTTATTTTTCCTTCTATTTTTTACAAATTTTATATAATATCCCTTTAAATTTATCTTTATTTGTTATATAATTTTATTAAATATTATTTTAAAGAGGTTTTTATGAAATTATTTAAAAAAATTTTATTAGTTATAGCTATCATTATTACTATAATACTTTTTTATTGTGTGTTAAATGGATACTTTTTATACAAAGAAGCTATTGATGAAAAAAGTATAAATGATAGGATCTCAAATTTGCAAAATGATGAACATTTTGTTCATTATTCGGATATTCCAGATTATTATGCAAATGCTGTCATTTCTATTGAAGATCATAGATTTTATTATCACAAAGGGCTTGATATTATATCTACTTTACGTGCATTAGTTACTAATATAAAAGCTAGGGATATTAAAGAAGGTGGAAGTTCTATAACCCAACAAGTTGCAAAAAATTTATGTTTTACTCAGGAGAAAAATCTATATAGAAAAATTGCTGAACTTTTTGTCGTATATAACCTTGAAAAAGATTTTTCAAAAGAAGAAATTTTTGAATTATATATAAATAATATATATTATGGAAATGGTTATTATAACATATATGATGCAAGCATGCGGTTATTTTGGTAAAGCACCTTCTGATTTAGACCTTTATGAAGCAACTCTTCTTGCAGGTGTTCCTAATGCTCCTTCTATTTATGCTCCTACAACAAATTTAACTCTTGCAGAAGAAAGACAATGTCAAGTATTAGATGCAATGGTAGAATTTGGCAAACTTTCTCAGGAAGAAGCTAATAACATAAAGTCTTTGCAAAAGACAAAAAAATAATGAATGGCTTTTAGTTTACATTAGACAAGAAAAATTATGGATTGCTTCCACGTTTTCTTGTCTAACATAAATTTACTAATCATTATTTGAGAATAATATTTTTATTCCCCATAATCCAGAAATACCTACTAAGATATATATTATTCTGCTAAGAACAGACATTGTGCCAAAAATTGCATCAACAAGGTTAAAATTAAATATGCCTATAAGTCCCCAATTGATAGCACCTATTATTATTAAAACTAAAGCAATTGTGTCTATAACTTTCATAATTACCATCCTTTCAAAATTTGCTTTTATATATTTTATTATAATTCGTTTTCTATAAAATTATTCATATATTTTTTTATTTTGAAAAAAATGTTAATTATGTAAAAAATTTTTATGGAAGCTCTTTTACCAAGGACCTCCGTCCACCGCCTCCAGAGCCTCCTCCTGATGAACCACCACCAGATGAGCCTCCTCCACTTGAGCCACCTCCACCACTGCTTGATGGGCTAGATGACATCGCAATTTGTGCTGATTCCATTGTGTTATTCATAAAATGATTAAAACTATGCATACTAAATGTGCTATATCCTACATACCAATCTGGAGCTTGCATTGCTATTGTCTCAAATTGTTTCATCCATACGTCTGATACTCCTAGTGCATAAGTATATGGAAGAATATTATAAAAGTATTCTGGATTTTTCATAACTAAAGCTTCTAGCTGAGGCTTTTCTGCTGTTTCCAAAAATCTTTTAAACCCGCTTAACTTTCCTAACATTTCAGTTCCAAAAGGTGTTCTTTTCGGCATTATTTTCATAAATAATATTATAATAGCCACACATATTATTCCAATAATATATGTAATTAAGTATATCGTATTGTCAATTAGTGCAGGTAGCATTATTGTTGCCCAAAATGCTCCTGAAAATCCTAATCCCCAAATTACTTCAATTATTTTTACAAATATTGGATCTTTTCCAAATACCTTACTAAATATGAATGAAAAACCAATTCCAGGAAATAATAATGCAAATAATAATTGTAGCATATCTGTTCCATAATATTCTGTAAAAGGTTTAATCGTAATTAATATAAATGTCAAAATAATCATTATTATAAGCCATTTTCTTTTTCCGCTTGCAGATGATTCAAATATTTTATTTTTGCTTTCTTTCCTATTCATATTATTTTTTATTCTATCTAATGTCTTATAAAAACTATTATATAAATCATTTGCCGTAACAGACATTTTTTCAGATGTATCTGTTTCTGACTCCGTTGCCTGAGATAAATTAAGTTTTTCATCATTTTGCTTAGCTAATTCTATCATTTCTTTAACTTTAGTCATATTAATATTTTTAAAGCCTTTAGATGGTAAAAATAATCCATTCTGCTCAGCTAATTCCATTACTTCTTTAACTTTTGCCATATTAATGTTATTAGTATTTTTAAATAATCCATTAAAGAATATTTTTTCATTTTCATTATTTCCATCATATTCTTTTAATTTAGTTATCTTAAAGCTCTTAAATGTTGAAAATAATCCATTTTGCTCAGTTTCTTCAATTTTTAAGTAACCTTTATTAGCTAAATAGATAAGTAGTGATATAACTCCTTTAGTATCAGCTTCTCCATTATACAAAAAGCCTACCTCGGCTGAATTATATCCTTCTGGCGGATAAAATTCTACTGTTTCTATAACCTCTTTGTCTTTTCCATATTTAGCCCACAACCTATCAGCAATTAAAACGCAAGCTAAAGAAAAGATTATGACTGCAATAGAATACATATCTACATTTGTTTTTGCATTAGCAAAATATCCTTCTGGTAATGTAAGCCTTACTGTTAATCCTTCTCTTTCATTTAAAGTATTATTTACCGAACCCGTTATTACATTTTCATTTACAGTGTAAGAAATATTTGAGCTATTGCTTGAACCTCTATATCCACTTGAAAACCCTAATAATGATTCGTCAAATGACTTTGGCATTGTAATTTTAAATGTTACATTACTTATGTTTGTATCCCATTCATCGCCTATTAAATTATAATACAACTCATCTGCATTTTTTAATGGATCTTTTCCTATATTATATGTGTATTTTATAATATAAGAGTGTCTTCCATTTACTGTTTTATTACTGCTACCTATTTTTATAACTTTATATCCACTTTCAGTAGAAGTAGTATAGTTTTCACTAACACTAATATCACTTATTTTTGCTCTATTGCTTGATTTAGTCCCATCTAATCTTGTTATAGAATTTTTTAACGGTATTTTTCTAAATATTCCGATGTCCTGCCATATTAAAATAAACATTTATTGTTTCTGTTATATCAAATGTATTATCCTCATTTACTACCATATTAATATCATAGCTTTCTATTGTGTAATTACCTAAAGACGTTATTGCATATGATTTGATAGGGACAATTATAAATAATAACAAAATAAAAACAAAAACATACTTTAAATATTGTTTTTTCATTTTACAAATCCACCTTTATATTACTTTTTTTTCACATCTTTTTACTACTTCAACTAAATTTGGAATTAAATCCCATCTTTTTTTTAATATAAATCCATTGTCGAAAATGCTTCTTTTACAATGTTACTCTACTTTACCAAAGAATTATATTTTTTACAATATACATGGTCCTAATCCTTTTTTTATTTTTTTTGCAATATCATCAGCTACTTTTCCATTGTCCAAACCTTTATAACCTGCTTTATTATATAAATCATTTCTATTTTCCAATACTATTAATAAAATTTATTATCTTTCTGAAAATATTCTCTTTCTTTATAATTACTAATTCCTTGTTTTTGTTAGTTTCACTTTCACATATTTTATCAGCAGTATCCTTAAATAGTTCTTTAATTTCAATATTCCTGCGAGATTCTTCATTCTTTTTGTATTGACTCAATAACCATTTTTTATGTTCTGCGTCTTTTGTCCAAAATTTATAGTTTATCACAGCTAAAATATTTAAAGTATCTTTGCTTAGTTGTTGACTCTCAAAATCAACAACACCGGTTAAGATGATTTTTATAATTTTTTAGAGCATCTTTTTTTAGCACATCAATAAACTTTGTTGGGATTTGCATAAAATATTTCTCTTCCATATTCTGCAATACTTCCAAAGTTTCTGCATAAGCATAACATTTATTAAACATTTAAATCTTCACCCTCATTTTCTAAATTTTTATCTTCAGTTGACAAATCTTCCATAGCCCTCTGTAGTGACTGAATTGTAACATTCCCCTTTATAGTTTTGTCTTCTATTTGAGATGGAGTTATTTTCTTCCTTGTGGCATTTCTAATCGATTCAAGTACTCTTTCCCTCTCCTCCAAAGCTTCTTCAATCCTCTTTTTTTCATTCTGAATAATTATTTTTGGTGCTTGCTTTTCTTGATATTTTCTCAATCTAGTAGTTCGATTTTCAATTTGCTTTTTTCTACTTTCAAGTTTAAGCTCATTAACACTTTCGAAATTCTTTGTTTCTTGCGGTCTCTCCATTTCATTAAATTTTGTTGATACAAAAACTTGTCCATTCTCATCATAAACTATATAATTACCATTTTCATCTTCAACAGCTTCAATTATTTCTATAGAATATTCTTTACTTATTCGTTCTCTTAATTCTGTCAATCTTTCGCTTACTACTCGCGTATATTCCATTGTATCAAGATTTTCACTACAAGTATCTACAAAAAGCGTAGATACTTTTTCATATTCACCATTTTCTTGTAAATTATATAACTCAAAGACGGCTCCACTATCTATATAATTGTTATATGCTATCTTTAAGTTCTCAAATGCTAAATTGTTTTCGTTAATATACTGTGCTACACCTATAAAATATGTAAACCATTGAGATAAATCTTCATTATGAAAATCTTTTTCTCCATCATATAATGCTGTCATTATTGATGAAAAATACTCGTCTTCTAGTGATGGATATTTTCCGGCCAATTCCCAAAATGTCTTCCCAAATTCATCTTTCATAAGCATTTTTATTTTTGCAGAAACATCTGACTCTTTAAAGTTTTTAAATTTAATTCCACTATTTACTAATACTTGTGTTTTCCACTCTAAGCCCTCTAAATTACTCAATATATCAGGTTTTGATTGTTCTATTATTCTTTGTATTGTTTGTACGCTAATAGTTTTAGAAAAAACTTTATACATTTCAATAATATTGTTTAATGTATCTTGTAACTCGGTAGGAGTTTCTATTCTATCTTTCAATAATGCATCTATATATACTTGCATTATTTCTTCCTGTGCATTTTTTAATTTTTCATTATTAATATCCTTTTCTTCTTCCCCCATTATTGCAGAAAGAAGTCTGCTTATATTGTCTTGCTCTCTCATTTTTTTTTCAATTATTTCTCTTTCATGTTTGTAAATTACATCAAAATTCATTAAAAATATTTCTCCAAAACTATCAACTTCTTCATATATAAATTCTTCAAATTTATCTGCATGATTAAAATACAAATCTATTAATTCATTTTTTCCCAATAAATTGGTAATTTTGGTAACAGATTCTGTTAATATTGGATATCCTTTTGATATTACTTTGTTTTTAACTTTCTTATCTCTTTCTTGAGTCATCATTTGAACAAATCCCTCGTTCCAGCCTCTTCCAAGATTAACTGTCCTTTCTTCATCAAGATCAATTATTTCGTATTCTCTATCAAATCCTGTATTTCTCTCGTCTGAAACAATAGCATGTAAAAATTCATGAAAAAAATTAGACTTAAACAGCTCATCTTCTAAACCTTTCTTTACTTGTATTTTTTTTTCTTCTAAATTATAACATCCTATAATACTTGGTTTTGTGATATCTAACTTTTCTGTAATTTCAATTTTATCAATGGTGCTTTTTGCTCTTTCAATTAATTCTTCTCTTGAAACAAAATCTCCAAATACTTCACCAAATTCATTAATTGCATTTTCTAAATAACTTAATGCTTCTTCACTAAAGTTTTTATCTTTAAATATTTCTCTTATAGATTCCATAATTTTTCCTCCACAAATCATTTGTGTATTGTAAAATAACTTTTACTCAACTATTCCGTCAGATATTTCGTATTTTCCTAAAATTGCTTTTTTTAACTTTTCTTTATCTTGCACTTCACATAATTTTCCGTTTTTATATTCAAAAAACTTTAATTTTTGAATTTTGTCATTTCTATATTCTATATATGTTGTAGAATCTGCTTGAATTCTATCATTCTCATAATATATATTTCCTTCATATTCAATTTCTTTTTCTATCATATTTTATCTACCTCCATAAATAAAATTTTAAAAATAAGTGTTTCGAATATTTCGTATTCTCAGCTCACTAAAGTATTATTTTTATAGAGGTTCTTTTACCAAGAACCTCCGTCCACCGCCTCCAGAGCCTCCTCCTGATGAACCACCACCAGATGAGCCTCCTCCACCACTGCTTGATGGGCTAGATGACATCGCAATTTGTGCTGATCTCATTGTGTTATTCATAAAATGATTAAAACTATGCATACTAAATGTGCTATATCCTACATACCAATCTGGAGCTTGCATTGCTATTGTCTCAAATTGTTTCATCCATACGTCTGATACTCCTAGTGCATAAGTATATGGAAGAATATTATAAAAGTATTCTGGATTTTTCGTAACTAAAGCTTCTAGCTGAGGCTTTTCTGCTGTTTCCAAAAATCTTTTAAAACCTCTTAATTTTCCTAATATTTCATTTCCAAAAGATGTTCTCTTTGGCATTATTTTCATAAATAATATTGTAACAGCAATACATATTATTCCAATTATATATGTAATTAAATACATAGGATTGTCAATTATGCATGGTAATACTAATATTAAATCACCTATTAACGCAGCTCCTATTATCCAAATCGACCCAAATATTTTTATTATTATCGATTCTCTTGCAGATTCTATGCCAAATAAAGTTGCAAAAATAATTATATGAAATATTAATAAATACATTTCTATTTCTACTCCTGAATACTCCACAACAGGTTTAAACGTAATTAATGTAAATATTGAAATAATCATTATTATAAGCCATTTTCTTTTTCCGCTTGCAGATGATTCAAATATTTTATTTTTGTTCTCTTTACTATTCATCTTATTTTTTATTCTATCTAATGTCTTATAAAAGCTATCATATAAATCGTTTTCTGTAACAAATGCTTTTTCAGATGTATCTGTTGCTAATTCCATTGCTTGAGATATACTAAGTTTTTCACCATTTTGTTTAGCTATTTCTATTATTTTACTAACTTTCTTCATATTAATATTATCACTATTTTTAAATAATCCATTAAAGAATATTTTCTCATTTTCATTATTTCCATCATATTCTTTTAATTTAGTTATCTTAAAGCTCTTAAATGTTGAAAATAATCCATTCTGCTCAGTTTCTTCAATTTTTAAGTAACCTTTATTAGCTAAATAGATAAGTAATGATATAACTCCTTTAGTATCAGCTTCTCCATTATACAAAAAGCCCACCTCGGCCGAATTATATCCTTCTGGTGGATAAAATTCTACTGTTTCTATAATCTTTTTATCTTTTCCATATTTAGCCCACAACCAATCAGCTATTAAAACGCAAGCTAAAGAAAAGATTATAACTGCAATGGAATACATATCTACATTTGTTTTTGCATTAGCAAAATATCCTTCTGGTAATGTAAGCCTTACTGTTAATCCTTCTCTTTCATTTAAAGTATTATTTACCGAACCCGTTATTACATTTTCATTTACAGTGTAAGAAATATTTGAGCTATTGCTTGAACCTCTATATCCACTTGAAAACCCTAATAATGATTCGTCAAATGACTTTGGCATTGTAATTTTAAATGTTACATTACTTATGTTTGTATCCCATTCATCGCCTATTAAATTATAATACAACTCATCTGCATTTTTTAATGGATCTTTTCCTATATTATATGTGTATTTTATAATATAAGAGTGTCTTCCATTTACTGTTTTATTACTGCTACCTATTTTTATAACTTTATATCCACTTTCAGTAGAAGTAGTATAGTTTTCACTAACACTAATATCACTTATTTTTGCTCTATTGCTTGATTTAGTCCCATCTAATCTTGTTATAGAATTTTTTAACGGTATTTTTCTAAATATTCCGATGTCCTGCCATATTAAAATAAACATTTATTGTTTCTGTTATATCAAATGTATTATCCTCATTTACTACCATATTAATATCATAGCTTTCTATTGTGTAATTACCTAAAGACGTTATTGCATATGATTTGATAGGGACAATTATAAATAATAACAAAATAAAAACAAAAACATACTTTAAATATTGTTTTTTCATTTTACAAATCCACCTTTATATTACTTTTTTCTTCTGAATTTGCCTCAAACATATTTGCTATCTTAAATCCAAATATACTTGCAACTATATTACTTGGAAACATTTTTACTTTGTTGTTAAAAATTCTTACTGCTCCGTTATAATATTTTCTGCTATTGGCTATTTCGTCTTCTACCTTCGTCAAATTATGACTTAATTCAATAAAACTTTCACTTGCTTTTAAATCAGGATAATTTTCAAAAGTTGCCATAATTGTTGCTATTCCTTGAGTTAACTGTTCATTTATATTTAATTTTGTGTTCATTGACATTTTGTCATACGTATTTGCTCTTAAAGACGTAATTTTTTCTAGAGTATCTTTTTCATATTGTTCATATCCTTTTACTACTTCCACTAAATTTGGAATTAAATCCCATCTCTTTTTCAAATATACATCCATTGTCGAAAATGCTTCTTTTACAATGTTACTCGACTTTACCAAAGAATTGTACTGTATAAAAATATATATAGCAATTATAGCTACTATAACTATTAAAACATATAGTCCTATTTTCATACACCTCCTATTTTAGATAACTTTATTATTTAATAATATTTTTACATTTATTCCTTATTGTCATTTCAATATTTTATATTTAGAAAATTTTACAATCTATTATTAGAATAACATATTACACATTTTTTTACAATATACATTGATATTTAATTTATATTTTTTTCACACTTTTTTATATAATAGAAATTTCCTATTAAATAAAAAACGATACTAAAAGTATCGCTTCTTTATGGTGGCTTCAAGTGGAATCGAACCACTGACACGAGGATTTTCAGTCCTCTGCTCTACCAACTGAGCTATGAAGCCTTATAATAAAAAAATGGCGACCTGGAACGGGCTCGAACCGTCGACCTCTAGCGTGACAGGCTAGCGTTCTAACCAACTGAACTACCAGGCCGTAAAAAAAATGGTGGGCGTAATAGGGCTCGAACCTATGACCTCCTGCTTGTAAGGCAGATGCTCTTCCAGCTGAGCTATGCGCCCATTATCCTTTCGGCGAATATAAGTATACTAAATTTAACAGCAATTGTCAATACTTATTTTAAAATTTTTTTATAAAATTGTATTTTAAAGTTACTACTCAGCCCCAATGTAATTTGTTGATTTATCTAATGTGTAGAAAGTCTAACTTTTCTTTAAAATGGCTTAAAATTGATTTTAAACAATAAAAAGTTATAGGGCTGAGTAGTAACTTTTAAATTCTTCTTGCTATTCTCCAATTTTTAGCATATAATATTAGTGTTAATAGGATATATAATTATATGTCTTATGTAAAAATAATTTATAAAGCTTTTTATAACGCTTTTACGGAGGTTAGTATGAAGACTCCTTTATTTACAGGCTGTGGAACAGCTATCGCAACACCTTTTACAGAAAATGGTGTTAATTATGAAGAGTTTAAAAAACTCATTGAATTTCAAATTTCAGAAGGAATTGATGCAATAATTGTATGTGGAACTACTGGAGAATCTCGGTACTATGTCTTCTGATGAGAAAAAAAATGTTATTAAATTTGCAGTAGATACTGCAAACAAAAGAGTTCCAATTATTGCTGGAACAGGTTCAAACAATACAATGACTGCAATAGAAATGTCTAAATATGCAGAAAGTGTAGGTGTAGATGGGCTTTTGGTCGTTACTCCTTATTATAATAAAGCAACTCAAGCAGGTCTTGTTGAACACTATAAGGCAATAGCAAATAGTGTAAGTATACCAATTATTGTTTATAGTGTTGCTTCTAGAACAGGTGTAAATATCCTTCCTGAAACATGTTTAAAACTTTCAAAAGTTCCAAATATCGTTGCAATAAAAGAAGCAAGCCGGCAATCTTTCGCAAATTGCAAAAATTGCTAATTTATGTAAAGATAACTTAATTATTTATAGTGGCAATGATGATCAGACACTTCCTATTCTTTCTGTTGGAGGTCTTGGTGTTATATCTGTTTTATCAAATATTGCTCCAAAAAGAACTTCAAAAATGGTTCATGATTTCTTAAATGGAAATATTGAAGAAGCTAGGAAATTTCAATTAGATAGTATTCCTTTAATAAATGCGTTATTCTCAGAGGTTAATCCTATTCCTGTTAAAGAAGCTTTAAATATCATGGGATATAATTTTGGCACACCTAGATTACCTTTAACAAAATTAACTGAAAAGAATAGAGATATACTTATTAGCGCAATGAAAGACTTGAATTTATTATAATATAATAATTAAAACAAAATAAATAGCAATAAAATATTATATTTTAAAAAAAATAGTATTTCTAAGTAATTTAATAGAAATACTATTTTTTTTGTAAATAACACAAGCTTCTGGGGCACTCGACTGCAAGCTTTACTTGATATGCATGGGCATTCTTTATTTTTAAACTTATCCTAGTCCATATGCTGATAGTAAGAATCCACCCATATAAACCTCTATACATGGTCCAAGTACTACTAATACGAAGAATATTAATACTATACCTACTATACCATATACTATTTGTGGCAATATTTTTATAATCTTGTTTAATAAATTATTTATATCAATTTCCATATATTCAGTTAATTTTTCCATCATTTCTGCAAGGTTTGTATTCATACCTATTTTTAGCATTTCTGTCATCATTGGTGTTGCTAAATTTGATGTTTCAAATGGCTCTATCCAAGAATCTCCCACGATTATGTTATTTAAAGAAGATTCAACCATTGATAAAAACATAGAATTTCTTGTTACATTCTTCGCAACTTCCAATGACTCTTGTATTCTCATACCATTGTTTAAATTAAGAAGCATAGCTTTAATTAATCTAGAAAAGTCTATTGCAAATATCAATTTTCCAAATATTGGCATTGTATATTTGAACTTATCAAATTTGTATTTTCCCTTTGGTGTTTTAACATACCATACTATAAAAGCTACAACTCCAATAATTATTATTGTAGGTATATACCAATAAGTTATAATCGTATTAATAACATTTGAGAACCATATACTAACTGGTGGAAGTGTTGCGGAAGATCCTACTGTATCATATAATTTTTGAATTGCAGGAAGTGCAACAAGTGTACCTATTAATAACATTATAATTAATAATACAAATTGTATGATATTTGGTATTAAAATATTTCTAAGTTTCCTATTTAATGAATCTGTATCCTCCAGATATTTAACTGCTTGTTCTAATGCCTCTGTTAAGTTTCCTGATAGCTCCCCTACTTTTATCATATTTATATAAAGATAGGGAAAAACATTATCATAATATTCCATTGTTGCATATATTGGTTCTCCTGCTTCAACTCCAGCTAAAATATCTTCTAAAATTCCTTTTAGAGAATAGTTATCTGTACTTTGTATTATAGTATTTAATGCATGTATATTATTAAAATTTGCCTTTTTTAATAAATAGAAATTTTGTGTAAATACTATTATGTCTCTTGATGTTATTATCTCTGATTTAGTTATGCCAAAATAAATTTTTTCAAATAATGTTCGATTTTGTTTTTCTTTATTTGATGCCAAATTAGCACTGTCTAATCCCTCCACATTATTAATATTACTTCCTATATTTTTTCTAGTTATTGGCATTTTCTTTTTCTGAAAAGTTGCTTCTATATTAATAGGTGTGAGTTTATTCCTTTTAAGTCTATCTATTAATGATTGTTTATTTTTCTCTTCTATTGTATTTGTTACAACTACACCATTTTCTGTTATAGCTTTATATTTGTATATAGGCATTTAAATTTACCCCCTTTGCTTTTTATTTACCATGTTTTATTTTTAGCCCCATAATTGTTCTATTTAATATATCAACACTTCTATCTTCTATTTGTTCTTTTGCTTGGTCTAATGATATTTTTTCATCTACAAAAAGTTTTGCTACAGAGTTTATTAGGCTAATATTTCCTTTATCTAAAGAACTTTGCATTGCATCCTCTAATTCAGATATTCCAAATTTTTCTTTCTTAATGATTCCTGAAATAACCTTATCAACTACCATTACTTCCGGTATTAAAACAAGTTTTCCATTTTGTCCTTTTACTAGTCTTTGTGATACTACTAATTTTAATAGTGAAGACAATAAATATTTAATGCTTAATTGATCCTTAATATCATAGAAATTTATTATTCTATCTACTGTTTCAGTACAAGATTTTGTATGAAGTGTTCCTATTACTAAATGTCCTGTTTCAGCTGTTTCTATCGCTGCCTCCATTGTTTCTCTATCTCTAATCTCTCCTATTACTACTATGTCACAATCTTCTTTTAAAGAATTTTTAACTCCATCACTAAATGAAACACAATCTTTTCCTGGACCTACTTCTTTTTGTAATATTATTGATTTTTTTGATTTATGTCTATATTCTACTGGATTTTCCAATGTTATTATTTTTTTATTTGAAGTTTCATTTATTTCGTTTATTAATGCATTTGCTGTTGTTGATTTACCTGAATTTACTTTTCCCGTAATTAATATTAACCCTTGCTGTTGTTTTGCCATTTTCCTTACTACATTTGGTATTCCTAAATCTTCATATTTAGGAAGTTCATCTTTTATTAACCTTAATGTAAATGTTGGCACATAATCAACTGACGTAATATTAACTCTTATTCTAACTTTTTCAAAATCATATGACATATCTATTCTTCTTGTTCTATTATACATATTATCCTTCTGAATATTCCCTCTAATGAAATAATCATATATATCTGTCATATCATCTTCTGTTAATATTTCTGTATTCTCTACTTCAATTAATTCTTTTAGAACTCTTATCATTGGTTTTAACCCACATATTAAATGTATATCAGATGCATTTTTTTCTATTGCCTCGTTTATAATTTTATCTATCTGAACCATAGCTTTACCTCCCTTTTAATAAATATGTAATTTTCTATCTATTTCTTCTAAATTTGTATATCCATCTATTACCTTTTGAATTCCATCTAATAAAAGAGGTCTATACCCACTCTTTATAGCTTGTTCAGTAATTTTTAGCGTTGATTCATCTTGGCTAATTAATTCTTTTATTTTTTCGTCTAATACAAGAACTTCAAATATTCCTATTCTTTCATAATATCCAACACCATTACATTTTTCGCAACCTACTGTATCATAGGTTTTCTTACCATTAATATCAAATTTTGTTTTATATTTTTCTTCAACTCCATGTATGAAATCTAATTCTTCCTTTGTATAATCTCTTTCCCTAGCACAGTTTTTACATAATCTCCTTACTAACCTTTGTGAAACTGTTGTTGATACTGTACTTGCTATATCATAGTTTGATATGCCCATTTTTCTAAGTCTTGTTATTATTTCTATTGCATTAATTGTATGCATTGTGGTTAAAACATAATGTCCTGTTTGTCCTGCTTGCATAACTATTTCAGCTGTTTCTTTATCTCTTATCTCTCCAACTAAAATAATATCAGGATCTTGTCTTAAAACAGTCCTTAAAGAATCTAAAAATGTTGTTTTTGAATCTATTTCTATTTGATTAAGACCCGGTATCCTTATTTCTACTGGTTCTTCTATCGTTGTAATATTTATCTCTGGTCTATTCAATAATTGTATTATACTATATAAAGTTGTAGTTTTTCCTTCTCCAGTAGGTGCTGCAACTATCGTAACACTATTTTTTTGATCAAAAGAATTTTTAATAAGTTTATCATTTTGTGGAAAACCTAACTCAAATAATTCTCTAACATTATTGTTCTTTTTTAACAATCTTAAAACAAATTTCTCCCCATATACATTTTTTTGTGATGATACACGTATATTGTATGATGGGTATAATATAATTCTACCATCTTGTGACTCTTGTTTTTCTTGATGCATGTTTGATATTGCTTTTAGCCTTCCTATTAATTGTACTTGTTTTTCTTTTGCTATTTCTGCCACATCAAATAATTGTCCATCAATTCTATAACGAACTCTTACTTTATTCTCCATTGGTTCAAAGTGAATATCACTTGCTCTTTTTTCCATTGCAGTTTTGATAATACTGTCAACCATAACTGTTATATCAGAATCTGCATTAAATTTTTCTGCTACTTTTCCACATAAGCTATTTAAAACATTTTCAATATTAGACTTAAATGTTACATATGGATCCATTACTAATCCTCTATTTAACAATAAAAGTCTTATCGTATCTACTGCTTTTTTATTTGTCATATCTGCGAAACATACTTTAGCTTTATTATCTTCAACATCAAATAAGACTGCTAAATTTTGCCTTAACACATCTACTGATATATATTCATCGACTCTAACTCTTACATCATGTGGCGTTAAAAGAATTGTTTTTTCTCCAAATATTTCTCCAATTGTCTGTATTAATTGGTAATCGTCACATAATCCTAACACATGTATAATGTCTCCAAGTTTTTCCTTTGGATGAGTCTTTTGATAATCAAGAGCAGTTTCTACTTGTTCTTCTCTAATTACTCCTCTTCTTACTAATTCAATTCCTATAGGTTGTCTTCTTTTTACATCCATTATCTTATCCTCCCTATCATTTGTAATTATCAAGCATTTTATATTTCTATATCCTTTGCTTCTAATCCAAAAGTTTCAATAGCATATTCTGTTTTCTTTTCATAGTCTCCAATTATAACATGCACTTCTATTGCATTTCTTACTGAATCATATGAAAACTTTATATCATCTACATTATCACATATTTTAACTTTGTCTCTATAAAGGCTATTGTTTTGCATAGAATATTGTACTTGAATTTTGTTTTTGTCAGATATTTCTATACCACTTTGTTCTATTTCTATTTCTTGTTCTGCTTTAGTGTCATACGACAATATTATATAATTATCTGCTACATCTTCTACCTCTAAGTTAGGCTTTTTTATGTCATTAATGAAATACATATTAAACTTAGAAAATGATATTACATCTTCTGATTCCTTACCATATTCATCAACATTTGTATAAAATGATGTAGTTACTGTTGACACTCCAATAATTACAAACATTAATAATATTACATATATTATTAATGTTATAATAGTAATACCTTTGTCACTTTTCATTCTTTCCTCCAGTTTATTAATTATTTACAACTTTTAATCGTTTAAATTCTAATGTTTCTTCTTCTTTCCTTGAAACTTTGTAATTAATGTTTAATGTTATTATTTTTATTTTTGTTCCATCTTGGTAATTTTCAAATTTTAGACTTATATTATAAGTCCCAATTTTTGCATTTATTGTGTCTGATGTTACATCTAAAACTTCAAGTTCAGGAATTGTATCAATCATTAATAAATTTTCTGTTGGCCTTACATTGCTAAAACTTTCTGCACCTATATGTTCAAATATATCTACCGCATAATTTAATGCCGTAGCAGTCCTTTTTGCTTCCGCTGATGATAAATATACAGTATATGAATATGAAGCAATCAGTGATGTAAATAATAATATTATCATTAATGCAATTGTGACATCTAGTGTTGTAAATGCTTTTTTACTTTTTAAATCTATTTTCATTATATCACCCAACTACTTAAGAGATTTAAAACTATAACTACCACAATATTGGATGTGCAAAGGTAAAATCCAATTGGTATATTCTTCTTTTCTTTCCCTCTTATTTTTCCCAATAATATTTCTGTTATTATCCAAATTAAAGTAAATAGTAATGTTACATAATAAGAAAATGTACCTGAAAATACTATCATACATAACGAAAGTACTAATAGTTCTATCATATAGCTTTCGTTTGAAGACATCTTTAAATGTAATATATCAAAAATTAATAATATAATTATTGATATTAAATATATGATATATGTATGTACAGTAATGCAGTCTTGTATACATACATATGTCATATATGCAATAGATACAAAAACTCCAAATAATAATACTGATCTTTGTATTTTTATATTTTCTTTATCAATTCCTGCAATAATAAATAAAGTTGCTATATACAAAACAAACAAAAAGAAATATATAACCATGTTAGTATTTATTATAAATAAATGAAATTTGAATGAAAATGCAAACAATACAAATACTAATCCTGATAATATTTCTAATAATAAGTATCTTATTCTTATTTTTTCTCCACAATAAGAACATTTACCTCCTAATGCCAAATAGCTTACTATTGGAATTAAATCTTTAAATTTTAATTTTGCTTTACAGTTAGGGCAAAATGAATGCTTATATATTATGTCTTCACCTAATGGAATCCTATATACAGCTAACGTAAAAAAACTACCAAAAAGCGTCCCCATTATAAATATAAAACCATATACAATTGCTTCCATTATATTTTCACCTCTTTGCCTATACATATTTTTTAAAATTTTAGGCATATACATTTTAAATGTATATGCCTAAGTTGTACTCTTGATCAATTTTCAACCATTTATCAAGTCAGCATTACTGAGCACGACTTTCCATTATTGATTTGATTTCAGAAACAACACTACTCATATAGCTTTCTGTTGCTGCCATTATATTATTTTCGGTTAAAGCTGCATTACCATAATCATAAGCTGCATTAACTCCAAATGCAATAATTCCTGATTGATATGCTGCTGATATTGAAATAGCAGCAAGTATAACCAAAACAATTATTGTTATAATTAATGCCATAAGAGTAATACCTTTGTCCTGTCTTAGCATAAAACATTCCTCCTTAAAAATTTTTTTATATATTTAATTTAATAAATATAACTAAAGTTATTTTGTGCCTGTATTTCCATAAAATGTGTTTGAAGTATTAGTTTGTGTACTAGTACTTGTTTCTTGTGTATCAGTCACATTATTTTCATCTCCACTTTTTGGTTTGCTAGTATCAAATGTTGAAAATGGATTTGATTTTCCTTTTGTATATTGTTTAGTTTTTTCATAAGTTTTTAAATCATTAGAAGTTAATTCATATGTTACCAATACTTTGTCATTTTCTGCCACCTTTTCATTAAGTTCATTTTTTACTTCTTCTGACATTTCGTATGTCTGAACAGTTGGTACCGCTTTATTTGATGGTACATAGTTATAAAATATTATTCCCAAAGCTAATACAACTATTGCTAATAATAAAAGCAAAATCATTATTTCTTTTATTATTGACTTAACCATAGTATTTCCTCCTTTTGTTTATCATTAATATTGCTATTTTAATCTTTTGTATATTCTAATTAATACACTATTTTAACTTTGTATGCCATTATTGCACATTACCTTGATTTTACTCAATTTCACTAGTAGTAATAGTTGAACCAGTTGAATTAACTGTACCAGTATTAGTATCACTATTAGCATTAGTATTAGTATTATCATCATCAACATTATTAGTATCACTTTGCGTTTCATCACTATTACTAGTTGTGTCACTAGTATTATTATTATTCTGAGTTAAAACTCCCCCTGCTGTTAATGAATCTTTATTTATTGCAACATTTCTTATTACAAAAGATGCTTGAAGTTGATCTTCATTATACTGTGACATTGAGAAATCATCAATTCTAAATCCTAGTGTTGAATCCTTTTCAACAGCATATATAAATTCTGATATAGGTAAATATTCTCCAAGTGCTAAGAATGATAAGTTATAATATCCATCGAATTCTCCATATGATACATTTAGTTGTATTACAACATTGTTTTTAGTTGCATATAGTCCAATCTTTGTCCACAAATATCCCATATCATATTCCTCAGATTGATGTGCTTCGTTTAGTTCATCTTCTGAATTATCTGAAGTAACTTGTTTATATCTTTCTCTTGTATCTTGTAAAGTTGCTAAACTCGAATCCAAGTTTAATTTTGCTTCTCCATATGATTTATCAGTTGTTTGTTTTAAATTTACTAATTCAGCATCTATTTTTCTATTATCTTCTACTATTTCTCTAACAGATGCTACATGTAAATTTCCTATGTTTATTCCTGATATAGCTGTTAAAGCAAATATTGCAACTAAAGAAGCTATAATAACATATATTAAAAGTTTTCTCATGGCAATTCTCCTTCTATAACAACTGTAACAACATTATCTTGTTTTTGTGACGTGTCAGATACTACATTAGTAAGTATTCCATCTAGCTTTAATTTTTCTCTAAATATACCGATTTGTTCATATTTATCTGACTGTGCAACAATTGTAACTCTTGTTCCCGAATTTACAATTGAAGTTAATTGTACATTTACAGGTATTATATACATTATTTCATTTAACAATGTAGGAACTGCATATTTTAATCTTTTGTCATCTGAATGTGAAGCATTTATATTTTCAAGGTTTGTCATTAGTGTTGTATATTCCTGTGTTTTATTATCCATTTTAGTTTTATCAGCATTCATTGCAGTTATCTGAGTCTGTAAATTCTTTTTAGCCTCTTCAATTTCTTGATTTTTAAGATTTACTTGTGTTTTAATAAATCCTGAAAAAGCTCCATATACTAAGACTAAAATTAGTAATCCTGCTGCTGTTCTTAACAATCTTTTTTCTGCTAATGATAATGCATTACCAAAATCAAAATTTAAGTTTAGTCCAGACGATCTATTTGGTTTCTTAGATGAACCACCTATTTCTTTTGTTAAGAATGATGGTATTTTATCAGAAATTCCTTCTTTTTTAAAGTTAATTCCTTTTAATCCATCTCCAAGTCCTTGTAATGCTAATGCAATTGCTGAATTTACCTCGATATAATCTTTTATATTAATTCGACTTCCAGCTGCCTTTATAAAATATGGTTTTAATATTTCGCACTTTACATCTTCAAGATAGTCTTGGAAATATATATCTATATTATTTATTACAGATGCTGTACCAGTTATATATACCTTGTCAATTTTCTTTATACTATCATTTAATACTTTTTTTACTTGTCCAACAATATTATATAATGTTGGCATAATATCATCTAAGTAAGCATTTTCTTCGTATTGGATATCTTTTCCATTTTCTGTATATATTGTCGAATTTTTGCATATTTCATATGCTTTTGAATATGAATTTTCTTTTTCATCTATTTTATTTAATATTTCACTTGTTCCTGCATTTATAGTTGTAATATCATATACTTTTTGTTCTATTATAGATGTTACTGTCGTTTTATTTTCAATATTTACAATTGCAATATTTTCGACATTTTTTGTTTTGTTAATTTCTAATAAGTTAACTATATTAAGAGGAATAGGTGATATATTAACCAATTTGTACTTTCCAAATAATTCTGTTTTTTTAGATATTTCCCCTTTGTTTACTGAAACATGAATTGCTTTTATTTTTTCTTTGTCTTCTAAATCATTCACAAGAACATATCTAGTGTCAAACGTGTCAACATTTTTGCTTTTTTCATAGCATAAAGATTCAAATTCTGTCATTATATAATTGTGCATGTCTTTTTTGTTTAGCAAATTAAATATATAGAAGTAGTTATAATCTTCATTAGAAGTATTAATACTAATTGGTGTATTATAGCTGTATGTTTCTTCTATAATTTGTTCAATTGTTTTGCTAAGTCTATCATAGAATTTAATACCAAATGACTCAACTTTTACGACATCATTTTCTTTTGACACCTTTGCATATTTAATTATATTTTCTTCAATATATAATCCTAAGCAACTTGTCATTTTCTTCTCCTTTGTATTTTTTTATTATATTTTACATTTTCAGTCTTTTAATACTTGAAATTTTTTTTTAATTTTACATTTTTATGCAATTTCTTGTAAATATTCACTACGTTTATATTTTATATTTTTCTGCAAAAAAGTCAATAACTTTTACTGAAATGTAATGTAATTGTAATATTTCTGTAACATTATAACTACATTTTCAAATATCAATATTCAAGTGAAAAGCAAAGAGCTTTATTTTTTGCTCTTTGCTTTTTTTGTTTTTGCCTCTTTTTCTTTTTGAGGCTTATTCCATGATATATAATCACACCCATTATTAGGATTATTTTCACAAATATAGAATTTTCTTCCTTTTTTACTTTTTCTTACTTGAATTTTTCCTCCGCATTTTGGGCAAGGCTCTTTTATGGTCTCAATAATAGGTTTTGTGTTTTTACATTCTGGATAGCCAGGGCATGCTAAAAATTTTCCATATCTTCCGTATTTTACTACCATCATTCTTCCACATTTATCACAAGGTACATCAGATACTTCTTCTGTTAATTGTACTTGTTCAAGTTCTTTTTGTGCCTTTTCTAATTCTACTGAGAATGGCTTATAAAATTCTCTAATTATTTCTTTCCATTCTTCTTTTCCTTCTGCAATGTCATCAAAGTTTTTTTCTATATCAGCTGTAAAATCTACATTCATTATATCTTCAAAGCTATTTATTAATAAGTTGTTTACAACTCTTCCAAGCTCTGTTGGTACTAACTGTTTTTGTTCTTTTTCTATATATCTTCTTTCTAATATTGTTGTAATTGTTGGAGAATACGTACTAGGTCTTCCTATGCCGTTTTCTTCCAAAGTTTTTACTAAGCTTGCTTCCGTATATCTAGGAGGTGGCTCTGTAAAACTTTGTTTTGGTTCTAATTTTTCTTTTTTTAATTCTTCTCCTACTTCTAGTTCTGGTAAACTTTGATTTATTTCTTCTTCATTTTCTACATAGACTGCCATAAACCCTTTGAATTTTAATTTTTGACCGTTTGATTTAAAATTATACTCGCCTGCATCAATATCAACTGCCATAGTATCAAATACAGCATTTGCCATCTGACTTGCTATAAATCTGTTATATATTAATCTATATAGTTTGTATTGATCATTCGTAAGGTTCGATTTAATAGAATCTGGTGTTAACTCTACATAAGTTGGTCTAACGCCTTCATGCGCATCTTGTGAATCTGCCTTTGTTTTGTAATATCTATTTTCATAGTAGTTCTTGCCATATACTTCTTCTATCTGTTTTTTTGCTGCATTTCTTGCTACTTCAGAAATTCTTGTCGAATCTGTTCTCATATATGTTATAAGGCCGAGTCAAACCTCTTCCGTCTATTTTAACTCCTTCGTATAAGCTCTGTGCAACTGACATTGTTTTCTTTAATGTAAATCCTATCTTTCTTGATGCTTCTTGTTGCATCGTACTGGTTGTAAATGGTGGAGCTGGCGTTCTTTTCTTTTCTCCCTTTTTCACATTTTTTACAATAAATTTTCCATTTTCTATTTCTTGTAAAATGCCATTTACCTGTTCTTCATTATTTAATTCTAATTTCTTTCCATTTTTTCCTGTAAATTTTGCTTCAAAAATAGTTTTTGTTTTTTTATCTGATAATTTTGCATATATGTTCCAGTATTCTTCTGGAATAAATTTTTCAATTTCTTCCTCTCTATCAACTATAAGTTTAACAGCAACTGATTGTACTCTTCCTGCAGAAAGTCCTTTTCTTACTTTCTTCCAGAGCAATGGACTAATTTGATATCCAACTATTCTGTCTAATACTCTTCTTGCTTGTTGAGCATCAATTAGGTTTTTATCCAATGTTCTTGGCTTCTTCATTGCTTCTTGTACAGCATTTTTTGTAATTTCATTAAATGTTACCCTATTTTGTTCGTTCTCATTCATCTCTAAAATATGAGCTAAATGCCATGCAATAGCTTCTCCCTCACGATCAGGGTCCGTTGCAAGATATACTTTTTTTGCCTTTTCCGCTTCCTTTTTTAAACTTTTTATTAACTCTCCCTTTCCTCTAATATTAATATATTCTGGTTCAAAATCATTTTCAATATTTACACCTAATTTAGATTTAGGAAGATCTCTTACATGTCCCATTGAAGCAACAACTTTAGTGCTTCCCCCTAAGAATTTTTTTATTGTATTCGCCTTTGCTGGTGATTCCACAATTATTAATTTATCTGCCACAGTTTTTCCTCCATTTCTTTTTGCTATTTTACATTAGTTATCTCTATAAGTCAATAAATTTATTTAAAAACTTCTAATTACTTATTACATATCAACTAATATTTCTGCTACTGTGTCTTGTAATCCTATTGGTGTTACAAAATTTTCTTTTAATTTATAAATTATATTGTTTATAATATTTTCTTCATTTGTTATATTTGTCATAGCTTCATTTTCTACTTTTGTAAAATTCTTTCTATATTCTGTTTTTATGACTTCAATTCCATATTCCTCTTTTTCATTTGTTATTTTATAATATTCTAATCTTATTGGGTAATTTATGTTGTTTTCTTTCAATTTTTCGTTATCAATAAAAATTCCTGTAAAAAACTTTTTAGTTTTCTTTTGTTCTCCATCCACTTTTATTTTATACACTTTCCTTTCATAGATTAATCTGAATTTTTCATAAGTTGTAAATTAGATTGGTTATGTTTTATTATTATACATGTTTTCTCTTTAAAATCAAGATACTTTTTGCTATTTCCATCTTCCTTTTTCTACAAAAATAAGTTCTAATCGTGCTTTTTCAACAGATTAGAACTTTATTCTACCTTTTATTCCTTTTAATTATTATGAATCCTGCAAAAAATATTATTCCTATAATAGTAGCAAATGAACCTAAAACTATTTTATCTGGCATATATTTAATAACAATCTTATGTTCTCCTTCTTTTAAATTAATTCCTATAAATGTATTTAGTAAATTTTCATATTCTACTTTTTCCCCATCTACAGTAATGCTAAAGCCCTTTTCATAAGGTATTGTGAACATTACATATTCATTATCATTTTTAATATTTATTGTTCCTTCAAAGGTTCTATTATCTATTTGTTTCATATCTACTTGATTTTGCTTTAATTTTTCATAATGTTTCGAAAGTATATCTTCTTTTTCATAATAAACAGACATATCTCTAAGTATAACTTCTTCTTTTTCAAGCATCAATTCTATTTTTATTTTTTCTCCAACTTTTCTTTTTCCTAAGTCTATTATTTCACTATCTGAGTCATTAAATATTGTCCTTTTTTCTTCCCCATTTATATATAATTTGCAATTTTCTCCACCTACCGCAACAAAGTTTACATATAAATCATCTTCACTTTCTACTTCAAACTCATATGTTAATTTTGCATCATCGTTTATTTTTGTGTATATAAATGAGTTATTGCTAATTCCACTTGTAGACATATCTATTTTTCCCTTTTGAGGTATATATATGTTTTCTTCTATACCTGACATTTTTTTAATTACTTCATTTTGAAATTCAAATTGGTTTTTTTCCTCTTCAGTATTAGCATCAAAAATATTTTTATTTACTACATATCCAAGAGCTAAATAATAAGGATTTCTATATATTTTAACATTATTTTCAACAAATAAATCTTCGTACTCAACATTATATTCTTTTATGAATTCTGTATTTGGTGGTACTAAAATATATTTAATTCCAAGTAACATATCTGCAGCTTTAGTCATTTCAAGGTTATATTTTATATGTACATACACTCCATAACTGCCTATGTTTCTTAAAAATTCATATAATGATTTAGAATAAGTTGAGCTTGAATAGCTCATGCCGTTATATCCAAAAATTAATCCATTATTTGCTGATAAATGGACAGGCATTTCTGTTCTATATAAACTATGGTCATATTCTTTTAAATTATTAATGAGCCTACCATATATATCAATCATTCCGCTATAGTATCTTTGTTCTATTTTACTTGCTTCTTCTTTTATTAATTTCATGCAAAATACAGCATTATATACTGTATCTCCAACGCCTATAATAAGCACTATTGCAATTACTATTTGTGAAAAATGTTTTTTTATGAGTTTTATTACTTTTTTGCTACTTTCTTTTAAATTTATTTTACTTGCAATTATCAATACGCCTATCACAAGTACGAGTATCATATCAAGTCTAATTGAATTTTTACTTAAAAATTCAATTTTTCTGCTTGATATATATATTGATAAAATATGATATATAAATATTGTAAGTAATATATGCCATGTCTTCGTACCTTTTTTTAATTTATCAAATCCGTCGTTTCGCAAGAATTATATACATAAATATAAACATAAAAGAATATCTATAAATATACCAAGCAGAAATATTTCCCATTGTCCATAAGAGATTTACCCCATTTAGATAAAAACTTACGCCAAATATTGCAAGAACTCCTAATGATAATAATTTTTCTTTTAGTTTTATTTCTCTATTCAAAAAATATAGTATAACCAAGAAATTTGCAAGAACTCCACAAAATATTGGTGGCATTGCTTCATTTTTAATTTCTTCTATATTAAATGAATTAGTAAAGAATTTACTAATTAAATTGGTTATCTCAAAATTTTTATTCAAATTAAATTTATCCAATGAAAATTCTGCTCGTCCATTTTGAAGTCCTACAAATACTGGTATTAGCAATGCTCCTGTTATTAATACAGCACATATAGAACAAAATGCAAATATTCCTACTTTTTTTGATACATTTTTTACTGATTTTAATTTGCCTCTAAGTAAGAAATATATAAAATATATTGCTGAAAATACGCAAACCATAAATCCTATGTAATAATTTGTAATTAAAGTTAATATAAGGCTTATTGTATAAAGCATAAATTTATTATTTTTTACAATATCCTCAATTCCAGCTATTACAAGAGGTAATAGTATTACTCCATCAAGCCACATTATATTAAATCCATATGTTATAACATATGTTGATAATGAATACATGACTGAAAAAGCTAAATTCGAAAATTTAACCTTTCTCTTTCTATTTAAGTAATAGATAAACGTCACTCCACAGCTTGCAGTTTTTAAAACTAATATTATTTCATATGCTAGTGTCACATTTTCTTTTGAAAATAATAGTGTTATAAAGTTATATGGACTCATCAAATAGTATGCAAATAGTCCATACATTTCTCCTCCTAATGATTTACTCAAAGAATAAATCATACTACTATTACCTAAGAATAATTCTCTAAAATATTGCAAAAATGGCACATATTGTCCATATGCATCTACTGGTAGATACGTATTTACGCCAAAAGGGTACACCTTTCGTTCTATAAAAACTCCAATTATTACCACAATTGGAATAAAAAATGAAAGTATATATAATACTACCCTTTTTATTTTTTCATTATCTATATCTTTGCTCATAAATTTTTTTATATTGTTTTTTTTCATAGTCATTTCCTACTTCAATAATAATTGTATCTCTTTATAAATTCTTTCTTCTACATCATTTATTGCAATTTTCTTTGCGTTTTTTCCCATTTCCTGTAACAATCCTTTTTCAAGGATTTCTTCTATTGTTTTATTCAAATCTTCTGCGTTTAATTTATCATTATCTATAATCCTAGCAGCATTTACATCCTCAAGTACCTTAGCATTATAATATTGATGATTATGCGATACATTTGGAAGTGGTATAAGTATAGACGGTTTTCCAAGTTTTGTTATTTCTGTAATTGTTGTTGCTCCACTTCTACACACTAAAATTTCTGCTGCATTCATTATTTCTGGCATTTCGTATATATATGGTACAACTTTTATGCTATCTAATTTATCAATATTTAAGTTTTTGTTCTTTAAATCTTCTTTCACAACTTCATACTGTTTTGCCCCTGCAACAAGAAGTATTTGATATTTTTTATTCAATTTCTTCTCTGCCATATCTATTATTGTATCATTAATTTTCTTTGCACCTTGACTCCCACCAAATATTAATACTGTTGGTTTTGCTGGGTTAAGAGAATATTTTTCTATTTCTTTTACTTTATCATTTAAAGCTTGCTCTAACTTTACATTTCTTGTTGGAGTTCCTGTTAAAACTACTTTCTTTGCATTTGGAATTCTACTCAAAGCATCTTCGAAGCTTACCATTATTACATCTGTTTTTTTTGCTAACATTTTTACTGCTTTTCCTGGGAAGGCATTACTTTCGTGTAGCATTGTTGGGATTTTTTGTCTATTTGCTGCAATTATCACTGCTCCACAAATATATCCACCAGTTCCTATAACTAAATCTGGTTTAAATTCCTTTACTATTTTTTTTGCTTGAGATATTCCTTTTATTGTTTTAATTATTTTTTTTAAATTATCTATGCTTATTTTTTTGCTAAGTCCATAAGCTTCAATTGTTTTTAGCTCAAATCCAGCTCTTGGGACTAAGTCATTTTCAAGTCCCCTATTTGTTCCCACAAATATAATTTCTGCATCGTTATTTTCTTTTTTTATTTTATTTGCTATTGCAATTCCTGGATTAATATGCCCAGCAGTTCCTGCCGCTGCTATTATTACTTTCATTTTACCTCCTAAATTTTCTTAGTTTGCCTAGATATATTGAGCAAGATGCCGTACCGAACAAAGAAGTATTAAAAGTGACGTTCCTCCATAACTAAAGAATGGTAATTGCATTCCTGTATTTGGCATAGATGATGTTACAACTGCGATATTTATTAGTGCCTGAAGTCCTATAATAGATGTAATACCACACGCAAGTAAACTTCCAAACATATCTGGAGCTTTCATTGCAATTAAAGAGCCTCTCCATACAAAGATTGCAAAAAGTATAATTATTGCTACACATCCAACAAATCCTAACTCTTCTGCAATTACTGCAAATATGAAATCGTTTTGAGGTTCTGGCAAATATAAATATTTTTGTGTACTATTTCCAAGACCAACTCCAAAAAGTCCTCCTGAACCGATTGCATAAAGACTATTTATAATTTGCCACCCTGTATCAGTTGGATCTGCCCATGGATTGATAAATGCAGTTAATCTTGCTAATCTATATGTACCTTTATTAAAATATTTTGCAAGTATATATAAAGCTCCTCCTCCTCCGGATTGCTCCTATACTTCCAAATGTAATAAAATATCTTAATTTGCTTCCTGCCATAATCATCATAATCGCAACAATAAGTACTATTAATACAGATGCACTTAGGTGCGATTGTACAAGAATCAATATTAAAAGCACTGGCATAAGAAGTAGTATTGGTGCAAGAAACCCATCCCAGAATTTGCCAATCCTATCTCTTACGTTTGTAAGATATGTTGCATAAAATATAACAAGTGCAATTTTTGCAATTTCTGATGGTTGGAATGATATAAATCCAAGATCTACCCATCTTACAGCTCCATGTGAATCTCCTCTTATTCCTGGAATTAATACTGCTAGAAGTAGTAAAATGGTTGCTATATATGCTATCTTCCACAATTTTTTATATATTTTATAATCAATTTTTGATATTATTGTCATTAAAATTAAACCAAGTACTGCTGAAAATCCTTGAGTTGCTACATATGTATAACTCTTACCACTTTCTGCAAGTGCAGAAGGTGAGCTTGCTGATAGTACCATTACAATTCCTAATGCTAGCATTATTAACACTGTAACAACCAAAATAAAATCTACTGGTTTTTCTTTCGTTCGAAGCTCTTCGCTTTTTACCTTAGCCAAAATTTTTCCTCCTTGTTTTTAAACTAGAAAAATAGCTATTAAGCAAAATACAAAAGTTATTACACTAAATATCGAAACAATTTTGCCTTCTTTCCATCCTGAAAGTTCAAAATGATGATGAACTGGTGTCATCTTAAAAATTCTGTTCCCTGTTTTCTTAAAGTATAGAACCTGTAATATTACTGATATTGTTTCAATTACTGGTATAATTGCAACTAATAAAAGTATAAGTGGCATTTTTAAATAAAGTACCATTACTGCTATTGCACCACCAAGTAGCAAAGAACCAGTATCCCCCATAAAAATCTTTGCAGGGTGTAAATTAAATATTAAAAATCCTAGACATGCTCCGCATAATGAAAATCCTAATGTTGCTATTTCATAAACTTTATATTTCATTGCTATTACTGAAAGACATACAATTATTATCATTGATATACTAGTTGCAAGACCATCTATTCCATCTGTTAAATTTACTGCATTCGTTATAGCAAGCATTACAAATATTATAAAAGGAATGTAAATAAGAATAGGTAATTTTATCATCATATTAAGTCCTGGTATTAGAGTCTCTGTTCCTTTTCTAACATTGATTAGATATAATGCAAATATTACTGATACTGCAAGTAATCCGTAACATTTTGTATGCAGGTTTAAGACCTTTTGTATCTTTTAGGACTAATTTTTTAAAATCATCTAAAAATCCTACCATTCCATAGCCTATTATTATTACTACTAATGGTACAATTTCTTTATGCATGCTATATAATATATATGTTGCTATAATTAGTGTTATTGCAATTACTATTCCTCCCATTGTAGGAGTTCCCTGTTTTATTAAATGTGATCTTGGGCCATATTCCCTTTCTATTTGACCTACTCTAAATTTTTTAAGTATAGGTAATATAAATAATGCAACAACAATTGAAATTATAAAACTTACTAGCATAATTTTAATCTGCGAATCCATAAATTTATTTCCCCATTTCCTCTATTATTTCTCTTACGATTTTTCTTTCATCAAAAGGATAGGTCTTATGATTAATCTCTTGATATGGTTCGTGTCCTTTTCCTGCAAGAACAATTATATCTTTTTTAGTTGCAATTTCAATTGCTTTTTTTATAGCCTCACGTCTATCTACTATACATTCATATTTTCCATTTGTTCTCTTTATTCCATTTTCAATTTGTTTTACAATTTCTTCTGGTTTTTCTGTTCTTGGATTATCTGAAGTAATTATTGTATAATCAGCAATCCTTCCAGATATTTCGCCCATAATTGGTCTTTTACCTGTATCTCTATCTCCTCCACATCCAAATACATTAATTACCTTTCCTTGAGTATATTCTTTTACTGCTGATAAAATGTTTTCTAAGCTTTCTGGAGAATGAGCATAATCTATCATTATTGTTAATTCTTTTTTATTATCTACAAGTTCTGATCTTCCTGGTACTCTTACTTCTTCTAAAGATTCCTTCATAACCTCAGGAGGTACGTTTAAATATTGTGCTACACTAATTGCTGCTAATGAATTGTATACACTAAACCTTCCTGGTATTCCTACTTTTACTCTCTCATTTTTTTGACCTAATTTTGCTTTGAAATCTGCATAAGAATTGGTTATAGTTATATCTTTTGCGACTAAATTTGCACCATTATCTATTCCATAAGTTTGCATCTTACATTTATTTAATCTAAGTAATTTACATCCATATAAATCATCAGTATTTACAAAACCAATCTTACACATATCAAATAACTTTACTTTAGAATTAAAATAATCTTCCATGTTTGGATGTTCTTTAGGACTTATATGGTCTTCTGAAAGATTAGTAAATACTCCAATATCAAAATCACAGCCATATACTCTATCATATTTTAAGCTTTGAGATGATACTTCCATTACTACAACATCTATTTTTTCTTTTACCATTTCTGCAAATGTTTTTTGAAGCTCTATACTTTCTGGTGTTGTTCTTGCTGAATCTTCTATCTTTTTACTGTTAATATAAGTTGCAATTGTTCCTATTAATCCTACTTTTTTACCTTGTTTTTCAAGCATATGCTTTATCATAAAAGTTGTAGTTGTTTTTCCTTTTGTTCCTGTAACACCAATTAAAGTAAATTTTTTTGATGGATTATCATAAAAATTGGCGCTACATATTGCAAGTGCCTTTCTTGTGTTTGGAACCATAAGTATTGTTATATTATCATTTTTTATAAATTCTTTAATGTCTGCTCCTTCTTCTACCATAATGACTTTTGTGCCTTTTTCTATTACATCTTTTATGTACTTATGGCCATCTGTTTCAAATCCTTTTACTGCTATAAACATAGAATCTTTTGTAGCATTTCGAGAGTCATTTGTAATATTAGGTATGTCTAAGTCCAAATTACCTTTGGCCTTAATTCCTTCTATCCCCTCTAAAATCTTCTTTAATTCCATTATTGGATCCTCCTATTTTATTGAACATTTTATATTTATGTAATTATCAAATTTTTATTTATAATTGTACAGTGAATATTATATAATTAAAACCTTTTTTTGTACAGCAATTCTTACAAAAATTTGTAATATTTTTTAGCTTATATTACAAACTACATATCCTCCTTCATCTAATTTTATTCCTTCTTTAGGTATTTGCTCAGTTATTGTCATATCATTATTTTTTGTATCTTCGCCATTTATTTTTAATTCTAATCCGATTTTCTTTAAGTATTTTTCTAGCATCTTTAACTTTCATTCCTGTTATATTTGGAACTGTTACTTTTTGTTTTTGTTCTTCTTCCTTCTTTATTTCTAGGTATGGAAGAACTTCACTTAATATATTTCCTGCAACAGGTGCTGCCACAGCACCTCCTTGGATAATTTTTACAACACAAAATTTATTTATTCCTTTTTATTATATCTTATTAAAAAATTTTTTATTTAATTATTTTAATTACATTTTTGAAAAATATGTAGAAAAAAGTTATGAACAAAGCGCCTCGGCGCTCTTTGTTCGTGCCGATTTGAGTTTGCGACTGTAAGGAGCAAATCTCAAAGGCTGCGTTCAGCCTTGCAATTTAATAGAAATTTCGAAGAAATTTTCTATTAAATTACAAAGTAATATGAAAATTTTTGTATAAAAAATTTTGTAATGAACACAATATGATTAACAAAATACTTTGCAATAAAAAATATACTTTTTATTTGTATTTTTAATAATTTTTTAGAAAGGAATTGATACGATGACAAATATTAAAAAAATACTTTTATTTACAATTGTATTATTTATGGGATTAATTTTAGTTCCAAATTTTTGTAATGCTGAAACTTATTCAGTATATGATACTGAAACTTTAACTAACGCAGTTAATAACGCACCAGCCGAAGAACAATCTACAATAACATTAACAGCAAATATTGAGTTAACTCATCCAATAGATATAAGTGGAAAAGATATAACAATAAATGGTGCAGGATTCACTATATCTAGAGATACAGATAATTGGACACCAAGTGGAGCAAATGGTACTTTAATTACAGCAGGTGGTACTGGAACAACTGTAACTTTAAAAAATCTTAACTTAAGAGGTAGCCAAAAATATGGTGCACAATCTTATAACGGTGGACACCTTATATTAGATGGTGTAACTGTTGCAGATTGTGAATACGGTGGAATATTAGCTAACGGTGGTACTGTTGAAATTAGAGACTTAACATTATACAGAAATAGAAATTCTGGTGAAAACAATGGTATAGAAATTGGAAAAGCTGCTGGTTTAGCAAATGATCCAAAAATAATTATGAATGGTACTTTAACTTCAGACCAAACAGAAAATGTAATTTATCTTGCAGAAAATGATGAACTTTCAAACTTTGAAATAGAAAATACTGAAGACACTGAAGATAAAATTTTAGTATCTGGAAATAAAGTTGTAATAACAGATCCAGACAACAACGTTTTATTTGAAAGCAACACAAATACAAAAGTAGAAATAGAAGGTTCTGAGGATTATGTTCCAAACGTTACAGTTACTGTAATGCTAATAGATGATAAAACAGTAACATTAACAGTTTTAAGTGGAGATACACTTACAAAAGAAGATCTTCTTGCTGAAATAGACTTAGAAGGATTAGAACTTACTGATTACACAATAGATGATTTTTATACAACAAGTGAATATACAGAAAAATATGATTTCGAGACACCAATTACAGATGCAACAACAATCTATGCAAAACTTGATAAAAAAGTTGTAGATGATCCTACTCAAGATGAACCTACTCAAGATGAGCCTGTTCCAGACGAACCTGAGCAAGAAGAGCCAAAGCCAGAAGAACCAAAGACTGATGAAGACGTAACACCAAAAACAGGTGTTGAAACTCCAATAGAACTTGCAGTAGCTCTTCTTATACTATCAGTTCTTGCTGTAACTATATTAAAAAGAAAATAACCTTTATTTTAGAAAAAAGATAGAAGCCCTACATTTTTCTAAGTAGAATGTGTAGGCTTCTACTCTATTATTATGAATGAATGAGATTAAACTATGGATAAATTTAAAAAAATAACAAGAAAAATACTCTACATAGAGCTAATAATATTAATATTTCTTTCTGGACTATATATAGTTCGATATTTTTTGGATATATATAATACTAAAAAACAAAGTCAATTATTAGATAACATCCAAATTGATGAAAATATAGTTTATGAAGAGAATTATAATATAATAGAAGAGCTTCAAGAAATCCCTTCAATAGAAATTGTCAAGACTGAAAGAATGTTAAAACTTGAAGAACTTCAAAAAGAAAATCCCGATATAATTGCATGGATTGAGATTGAGGGTACAAATATAAACTATCCTGTTTTGCAAGGTGAAGATAATGATTTTTATATGAATCATAACTACAAAAAACAGAGTATATCAAGTGGATCTATATTTTTAGATAAAGATTATTCTTGGAACCACACAAGCTCTAATATGTTAATTTATGGTCATAATATGAAAAATGGCACAATGTTTAGAGATTTATTAAAATACAAAAATAAAAGTTATTATGATAAACACCCTATCATCAAGTTTACTACCAATACTTATGATTGTAACTTTGAAATAATTTCTGCCTTTCAATCAAAGGTATATAAAAAAACAGATAAAGATGTATTCAAATACTATTTTTATACTAATATTAGTACTGAAGAAGAATTTAATGAATATGCACAAAATGTAAAAAAAGCATCTTTATATGACACAGGAAAAGATGCTGTTTTTGGAGATATGCTAATTACTCTTTCTACTTGTGCATATCATACAAATAATGGAAGATTTGTAGTTGTTGGTAAAAAAGTATCCAGCTAAATTTAGCATAAAACTTTGTGAAATGTGCGGTTTTACTTTGCAAACCGCACTATAAAATATTATTTATATCATCTTTAAACTTAAATTTTATTATTATATCTCCATTTTCTTTTACATATATATAATCTATTAATTCCATCATAATATCTCTTGATAATTCTGTAATACCTTTTTTCTTTATAAATTGTTGTATCCATTCATTTTGTGCTTTATTTTGCATATCTTCTATTTGCTTCTCATTTTTTAATTCTTCAATATTTTGTTTTAGCCTTTCAATATCATTTTCGTATTTTTGCTTATATTCTAAATATTCTTCTTTTGTAATATCTTCATTCTTCCAATCTTCGTAAATATTTCTTTTAAAATTTAATATCTTTGAAAGTTTATCTTTCTTTGCACTTATCCTATTTTCTATATTTTCATAATCTTTATTTTGAAAATTACTATCATTTATTTGTTTTATAATTTCTTCCAGATTAATTAATAAATCAATATGTAAATTGATAGCTTTTAAAACTGCTTTTTCTAAATTTTCTTGCTTAATAGAATGCTTTGTACATAAGGTATTTGACTTTTTTCTATATGTACTACAAATATAATATTCATATCTTTTTTCACTTTTATTAGTGCTACTTTTTTTATTCATCGCATAACCACAGTCATTGCACTTTAAAAATCCTGCCCATACAGATAATTCTTTTGTTTTTTGAGATACTTTTATATCACGCTTACTTAATTCTTGTGCTTTTTTAAAAGTTTCTTTATCAATTATTGGTTCATGGGTATTTTCTATCTTTATCCATTCTTCTTCTGGAACATTTTCTACTTTATGTATTTTATAGCTTTTAGCTCTTCTTTTTCCTTGAACAGTATTTCCAATATATACTTCATTTTTTAAAATATTTCTTATTGTAGATGGTGTCCAAGTATATGAATCACCTACTATTCCACAGTTATTGTAATTTTGTGCAAGTTCTATCTTTTTGTGACCTGTTGGATTTAAAATTCCTAAATTATTGAGCCTATGACAAATTTCTATCTTTCCTAATCCATAATTTACATTCCAATCAAAAATTTTTCTAACAACATCTGCTACCATTTTATCCACAACTAATTTATGTTTATCCTTCGGGTCTTTAATATATCCATAAGAAGGAAATGCTCCTATAAATTCTCCTTTTTTCTTTTTTCCATTCAAGGATGTCCTTATCTTTATTGATGTATCTCTTGCATATTCGTCGTTAATAAGATTTTTGAATGGAACTAAAATTGTATTTGTGCTTGATGGATTTTTAAAACTATCTACAAAATCATTAACAGCAATAAATCTTATATTAAATAACGGAAAAACCTGCTCTATATAATTTCCGACTTCAATATAATTTCTTCCAAGTCTTGATAAATCTTTTACAATAACACAATTAATATTTCCGCATTTCATATCTTCTAATAGTCTTTGAAATGAAGGTCTATTAAAATCAGTTCCTGTAAATCCATCATCTATATAAGTATCATATACAGCTAAATCCTCATGCTCTTCTACAAATTCATTTAATAAATTTTTTTGACTTGTTACACTATTGCTTTCTTGCTTTTCTTTTCCGATTATCTTCATCCTCTTGTGATAACCTAATATATAATGCAACTGACCATATTTTGCACTTTTGGTTAATATTTTCTTCAGTAGAAGAATTTTTTGATTTTCTTCCTGCCATTAATTAATTTTCCTCCTTTTCTACTGATATGAATTTATAAATATTTTTAACCTTTCTTTATTTTTTGTTTTAAAATATTTAGCATACATTCATTAAAACTTTTATTATTTTGTGAATACATCATATCCACACACATATCGCCAATCTTTAGTCGATATAAATTATTTATTTTTATTAAGTTGTCTATCTCTTTATTCTGTTTTTCCAAGCTTTCTTCTCCTCGAATAATAAATTTTATTATTCTATTTTATTCCTTAAAAAAGTTTTATTACACATTGTCCTTATACTTAAAATAACTATCTTCGAAAATCAAATAGCTATAATTCGTTTATTATGTGTTGTTAAAATTACCCACGCACCTCCTTGTGTTGTGCGCCATTTATTGCAGTTTTTTGTATTCAATTAAATGAAAAAGAGCAACACATTAATTATCAAATGTGCTACTCTTTATTATTTTTTTATAAAATTGCCTATTTCTTATATCTAATTAACAATTTTCTGTTAGTTAAACCGTTTTTATATTATTTCGTGTCATTTTATATATCTTTATATTTTCTATATTTTCTGTAAGAGAATATACCAATACCTGCAATATCTAGTGCTACTGTAATCAAAATTGAAGATGTCGTGTTTCCTGTTTTTGGTAATGAACCATCATACACATTTTCTGGTTCTGGAGTTGGTTTTGGCTTTGGAGCTGGAGTTGGTTCTGGCTCTGGCTCTGGAATTGGTTCTGGTTCTGGTTCTGGATCCGGAATTGGTTCTGGTTCTGGGTCTGGATCCGGAATCGGATCTGGTTCTGGCTCTGGGTCTGGCTCTGGGTCTGGAGTTGGCTCCGGCTCTGGTTCTGGCTCTGGAATTGGATCTGGCTCTGGTTCTGGTTCTGGATCCGGAATTGGTTCTGGTTCTGGGATTGGGTCTGGTTCTGGGGCTGGTTCTGGGTCTGGATCTGGGTCTGGAGTTGGCTCTGGTTCTTTCTCATTTTCTACTGTAACTTCGTATTCTAAGTTTTCCTTATTTAATTCGAAATTTATTACATCATTTAATAATATATATCCATCTGGTGCTTGTAATTCTTTTATTTCATATACGCCCGCATATAAAGATGCAAATCTTGCTATTCCATCATTTTTTGTTGTCTCTTTATCTATTTCTTCTCCTTTTTGGTATATTAATTTTTTATTTGAATATATATCATCTCCTGCATAAAGTCCAAATATTGCTCCCTCAAGTGGTACTCCATCTTCTCCAGTCTTTATTACTTCAACAGATCCTAGATCTGTTCTAATTGCTAATCTACCATTGTTACCTAAATACACAATAATTTCATCTTTATTATTAGAATTACTATATTCAGGTGCATAATAAATACTAGCTGTCTCTGTTATATTTTCTTCTTTATTGCCTGATAATTTTCTTAAATCTCCTATTCGTCTTTGCCCTATTTTTGTGGCAACTACAGTATGTTCTCCTTTTGTTTTTACTTGTTTATCTGTCTCTGTATTATAATATGTTAAATAGCATTCATTATTTGCTCCATAAAAATCTTCACCTTTTTGTGCTACGGCATATTTAATTAGTTCTCCTTTAGTGCTATCATTTCCTTCTTGTTGTACATAATAATCAATTGCAAAATAATAGGTCTCTTCTTTATTAATACTATTTAAATCTGTTATTTCTCCGGTTAAATTAACACTTCCTCCTGTTTCAGCTAATATTCCTTCACCATTACTATCTCCTCCAAAACTATTTTTGTAAATAGTTAGATTTTTTTGAAAAACATAAAATCTATTTTGTGAAGATGGTGTAAATTTTACATAAGCATTTCCCGTCGTGTTTTCTTCTTGTCCATTACGATAAGTATTACTGCTATAATCATTCGAATAAAAATATGTATACTCTTTTCCATTTTCTATTGTGCTATTGTTTGCTATATATTCCTCCGATACTTTTGATAAATCTACTATATTATCTTTTATAATTTCATCTCTAATACCTACAGTATAAAGTATTCTTATTGGTAATGATTCGTCTGTATTTACATTGGTTTCATAATTTGATACATTTCCACTTGAATCTAGCTCAATATAATCTAGTTTTATCGGTAATGCAACATTTGGAATATTTATATATAAAAATTCCTCTCTATCTACATTTCCTTCGTCATTTTCTGCAATTTCTTTCCAAATTTTAATATCACTCAACATAAAGCTTATATCTTTTCTATAACTAGAATTTGTTATCTGCAAGTCTTCTCCATTTTCTGATACTGCTTTATAATATTGTTTTACTATATTATTTTGATCTATTATAGGCTCCCCATCTTCAATAATTTCATATTGTTGACCAAACAATAATAACTTAAGCACATCTTTAATTTCCATATATTTTCCTATTGGATCTACATATGATAATATATTGTCTGTTTCTGCTAGTGTTTCATCATTGCCAATTGGAATAAATGGTCTACCAATTACATTATCTGTAATTTCATCAAAGATACTCTTTATTGAATTCATTGTATCTGAAGTAGTCGTTGTATAATATGCCTCTTTAACATAGTTAATATTTACATCTTCATCTGATAAATTATATGGATTATTTTTTTTATCACCTTCAATTAGATTAGGATATGTCACATCTTCTTTTTTTTCTACAAAATATGCATTCTCATGATTTGGGCCAATTGGTTGTACAACAGGATATCTTCTTTCTTCTGAAGCTAATGTTTCTTCAAGCACTACCTCTCCATCTTTCATTTGTGTATACATTCCCTTTTTCTCTTTCCAAGCTACATACTCTCTCAATTTATCTCTAGCTTCAGTTGAACTTTTATTATTCTTCCATTCATTCCATGCATCTATTGCCTCAGTCATTCCTAATATGGTTTCTGAACCCATAGTATATGGTTCATATGCAGTATCATTTTCGCCAAATTCATTTGAGCTATTACTTTTTAAATATCCCTTTTCTTTTAAATATTCTTTGTTAAAATATTTAGGATTCATTGTTGCCTGACTGCTCGTTATTTCATATGCATTTGAATTTTCCATTTTTTCTGGAAGAACAATATCTTCTGGATTTGACATATCTACCGAAATTGTGTATACTTGGCATTGAGATTCATATTCTTTTTCGACCTCTGCTTTCATATATCCAGCTGTCATTAACGTTGAAAGCATCATATTTGCTTGACTTGATCTAATCTGTTGTGCTAAATTTTCTAATGCAATTTTTCCTTCTTCATTAGGATTTGAATTATCTGATTCTTTTCCTTTCGAGGTATGTCCTGGTAGTAAACTACCATCTCCATATCCAATCTGCCTAATCTTATCTATTCCCTCAATATTTTCAATGTTCACAAACATATTCCAATTAAAAGAATAATTTTCTCCATCGGTTGTCCACTCTCTATCAAAAGCCGTTTGTTTATTTCCAAATTCATTTGAATATCCCTTGCTTTGTATATTGTTGTCTTCATCTGCTGGATTTGACCAAACTCCCTCTAACATATCTGTAGCTGCCCCATCAGATAAAAATATCATATTAGGAGTGTATTTAAATTTACTTTTTCCTATTATTACATATTTTTCTGTATCAATTAATGCTTTAAATCCCTCATAAATGCCTGCCTGAATATTGGTAGTTCCATTTCTGTACGTTTCATATCTTGTCAATCCTTTTTCATCAATTAACTCATCATTTACTTTAAAAGAATCATTTACATATCTTTTATCTACATATACAAATCCATTGCTTTTATTTGTTGTCTCTTCATTATATTCTTGAATTGGTATTTCTGGACCTGCTTCTTCTACTAGCTCCTTCTCACCCCACCCAGCATCTAAATATTTATAAATTTCTTCTGGATTTTCACTTACTGGATAATGTCCTACTGGTACAATAACTTTTGCCGTATTACTATTTTCTAATTCTCCATTATGAGAACCATCTCCAAAAAGTACTACTCCTACTTGGTTATAATCTCCTTTTCTCATTAATTCATCTATCGTTTCATTAACTGCTGAAATTGTTTTAGAAATACGTGTTTCATCAAAATTAGTTGAATTATCATACATACTTCCAGAATTATCAATAACAATAATTGTTTTTGCTGGTGGTAATCCCTTATAAGATTGGCTAGAACTTATAGCAGAAAAAGCCGTTAGAAAGTCATCATTATATTGTATATCAAATTTATCATCCAATCTAACTTGTCCATCTCCATTATTAGCATACACGGATTTATCTGTCCACACACGTCCATTATATCGTCCACCCTGCATATCTTTTTTGTATTCATCTACTGTGCTTTTATCTGCAATATGTATAATATTGTTCTTTTCTAATTCTTCAATAGAATTATTATTCTCAGTTTTTGCAAATGCACCTATAAATGTATTTATATTCATCATTATTAAAAAGATAATTAATATTAAAGAGATCATTTTGTTTACTTTTTGTCTTATTCTTTTCATAACAATCTTTCCTTTCTTTTATGACATAATACGACTCTATATTGTTCACTTAACAATATACTTCTCTTTTATATTATATCACATAAATCTCTAGTTAATATTAATGACATAAAAAATTTATATAATTGTAATATTTCTGTAAAATATCCTACTAGTTTACATTAGTTATAAGTAATTTCTATTCTATTTTTAGAATAAACTTCTATTTTACTTATAATTTCTTTTAGGAACTCATTTGTGATATATTTTCCTTTTTTAAATTGTTCTACTATATTTCTTATTATACTTTCATCTAATTTGTTTTCACTTAAACTTTTAATTAACTTTTCGTACTTTTCTATTTCTTCTTTTGCTTTTGCATAGCCTATTTTAAATTCTTCTACTGTTATATATTGTTCACATTTCTTTTTGTATAAAACACTTTTCTTTCGTTCTAGTTTTTTTATCTCGTTTTTGTACTCATTTATTCTTTTTATATTTTCATCATTTTTTTTGTAGTAGTCAATTATTTTATTAGTTATTTTATCTATTTCGATTAAGCTTAATCTTTTTATGACTTCTGTTTTTACCATTTCATTTAAGTCTTTTTCTTTAATATAAGTTTTATTTTTGCATTTCTTTTTATATAAATAATTACAAACAAATCCCGCTTCATCATATAAATATCTTTGCTTATTATTGGATTTATAAATTTTATATTGTAATCTTTTTTTACAATGTCCACAATATACTAAATCTTTTAGCAAAAATTTATATTTTGCTTTGGTAGTGCCTTTTTTTCTTTCCTTTATCTCTTGTACCTTCTCATATTTTTCCTTTTCGATTATTGGCTCGTGTGTATTTTCTTTTATAATCCAAGCTTCTCTATTACTATTTTTTCTGCAAGTTTTCTTTATATAATTAGTTTCATATTTATTCATTACTGTATTTCCAATGTAAAATGGATTAGATAATATATTATTTATTGTTTCTTCGCTCCATTTTTTGCTTGCATTTTTGGACTTTTTATATCTACTTGGATTTTTAATTTTTTGACTATTCAAATATTCAGCAATATAATTGCTTGTTTTTCCATTAAGATACATTTCATAAATTTTTCTTATATTTCCTGCGACTTTCTCATCAATGATTACCTTATGTTTATCTTCTTTTTTCTTTTTATAACCATAAGGCAAACTACTTTCAACAAACTGTCCTTTTTCTTTCATTGCTCTTTTATTTGCTCTTACTTTTTTTGAAATATCTGCAATATATGATTGATTCGCAATACCACGAAGCATTATACTGTCATCTATTTCGTATCTTTCTCCACTATCTATAAATTCTGTTACCGATATAAATCTCACATCATTATCTGGGAAAAATATTTCTGTGTACCAACCTGTTTTATTTTTATCACGAGTTAATCTACTTATATCTTTTACTATTACCATATTGATGAAACCTCTTAATATATCTATCATCATCTGGTTAAGTTCTGGTCTTGAATCTAATATTCCAGAATATCCATTATCTACATATTCTTTTACTATCTTATATCCTTTTGAAATAGCATACTTTGTCGTAATTTCTCTTTGAGCATCAATGCTATTATTTTCTTCATCATTTTCTTTTGAAAGTCTTAAATATATACCTGCTCTATATTCTTTCATATTGCACCTTTACCTTCAAAAATATCATATTTATAATATATGTATATTTGATTATCCTTATCTATTTTAATCTCCTCTATTATCTCTGATATAATCTCTCGGTTAAATATCTTCGTGCTTAATATATCTTCTACTACCTCTTCAATTTTACCATCTGTTATAATATTTCTACAATTTTCTTCTTTTTCTAATATTTCAAATTCACTATTTATTCTACTTCTTTCACTTAATTTTTCTATGTAATACTTTTTGTAATCTTCCACATCTAGCAACTCTTGTTTATAATCTAAATAAAGAGTTTTAATTTCGTCTTCTACCTTTTTTAGTTCTTTCTTTAGCAATTCTTTATTGCTTTTAATGCTACTATTTAGTTCTTCATTTTGCATTTCTTTTATAATTTTTTTTATTTTTTCCCTATTTAATGTTCCTACTTTTTCTTTTAAATTATTGCAAATTAATTGATTTAATATTTCTTCATCTAGGCCTTTACTTCCTCTAATACAATCTTTGCCTCTATATCTTTTTAATCCATTCAAACAACATATTTTTTTAGACTTTAACTTTTCAGGATTATCTCTTTTATATTCGACTTTCAAAGTCATTTTAGCTCCACATTCTTTACACTTTACTAACCCATTTAATTCCCACTCGTGTTTTCTTCTTTTTATTGTCTTACTAGTAGCTCTAATCCTTTGTACTTTGTCAAAAAGTTCTTCTGTTATAATAGCCTCGTGTGTATTAAGAACAATTTTCCATTCTTCTTGTGGAATATACTTTCTTTTTTTTGATTTATAACTTAAATTTATTCTTTTTCCATACTCAGTGTGTCCTAAATAAACCTTGTTGCATAACATTCTTCTTATTGTTTCTTCTCGCCACTTATACCTTGTTTCTCCAATATTGCAATTATTATTCGGACTTGGTATGTTATCCTCTTGTAATCCCTTTATTATCTCTGGAATTTTCTTTCCTCTGCTATATTCCTCATATATTCTTTTTACAATTCTTGCTTCTTGCCTATTTATTATAAGCTTATGCTTGTCTTCTTTAGATTTTTTATACCCATAAGGTGCTATGCCTCCAACAAACATTCCCTTTTCTTTTCTTGCCCATATACTAGATCTTACTTTTCTAGAAATATCTTTACTATACCAATCATTGATAAGTGTTTTAAACTGTATCATATCGTTATTAGTATTTTTTGTTCCTGTATCTACATTATCTAAAATTGATATGTACCTTATATTTTTTTCTAGAAAATACATTTCTATATAATAGTTTGCCTCAAAACTATTTCTTGAAAGCCTTGATAAATCTTTGGTAATAATACAGTTTATAATGCCTTTTTCTAAATCTTTTATCATTCTTTGAAATGAAGGTCTATCTGTGTTAAGTCCTGTATAACCATCATCAATATAATAATCCGCTATAGAAAAATCTTGTCCTAATTCTTCTACTTTTTTTTCGATTATATTTTTTTGACTTACTATACTATCACTTACCTCCTTATCTCCATCCTCCTGCGATAGCCTTAAGTATGCTGCAACCTTGTATTTACTTTTTATCTCCTAATCACCTCTTTTTTGAGGGAGGTATGTACAGAAAAAAATTATATATTCTGCTCCTCATTAATCTGTAAGCAAACATATTTACATATTACATCATATAGTTTATCTATATTTTGTGCATTTTCTTTAGTTTTGGTTATAACAGTATATTTCTTACCATTTATCTCATAAATTACAGCATCTTTTTCATTTTCTTGTATCATAAGCCCTCCTAATTTCTCTTAAAGTGTATTAGAAATTCTTGTAATTTATGATTAAATGCCAAAAAAAATTCCAGTGATTGCTCACTGGAATTTTTTACCTTAAGCATTTATTTTTTTATTGTAATGTTCTTACTTGCACTCCATCCAGAATAATAATTTACACCTGAAACTGTTTTATAAGTACGAATATGAACATAATATTGTTTATTCTTTGTTAAGTTAGAAATTGTTTTTGAAACAGTTTGCTTATTATTAACTGTAATTGTTTTTACATCTTTCTTAAAGTTTTTATCTGTTGAATACTGTATTTGATAGCCTGTAACTTGTGCAGATTTATTCCATTTAATTGTCATCTTCTTACTACTAGAATTGCTTAATCCAGAAATGCTTACTTTAGCTGGATTTACTGTTATAGTAATTTGTTTTGTAGCTTTATTATATTGATTTGTTGCATTTGCTGTGATTGTGATTGTTGCTTTTCCTACAAAGCCTTTTGCTATTGTTACCTTTCCTGAACTATTTACTGTTACATTTTTATTATTACTACTATATGTTAATTTAGCATTTCCTTTTTGTTTTGCTCCTATTGAGAAGCTTTGTGTATTTGCTGAATAAGTCTTTGTAAAGTTAGATGCTGTTATTGAGTTATTTGCTTTGTTTACTGTAACTGTAATTTGCTTTGTAGTTTTATTATATTGTGTTGTTGCATTTGCTGTGATTGTGATTGTTGCTTTTCCTACAAATCCTTTGGCTATTGTTACTTTTCCTGAACTATTTACTGTTACATTTTTATTATTACTACTATAAGCTAACTTAGCATTTCCTTTTTGTTTTGCTCCTATTGAGAAGCTTTGGGCATTTGCTGAATATGTCTTTGTAAAGTTAGATGCTGTTATTGAGTTATTTGCTTTATTTACTGTAACTGTAATTTGTTTTGTAGCTTTATTATATTGGTTTGTTGCATTTGCTGTGATTGTAATTGTTGCTTTTCCTACAAATCCTTTTGCTACTGTTACTTTTCCTGAACTATTTACTGTTACATTTTTATTATTACTACTATAAGCTAACTTAGCATCTCCTTTTTGTTTTGCTCCTATTGAGAAGCTTTGCGCATTTGCTGAATAAGTTTTTGTAAAGTTAGATGCTGTTATTGAATTATTTGCTCTTTCTATTGTAAAGCTTTTATTTACTGTATCTTTATAGCCATTCATACCAGTAATTAGAACTTTGGCAGTACCTGCTGATAAATTGTTACTATATGATACTATATAATCTTTTCCTTCTGATAGTTCCTTATTTCCATCTTTAATAAGAACTTCAGGTTCTTTTTTATTTCCATCATATACATATTTTGATGTTAATAATGATATTGAAGTATTATAAATTTCTTTCGATAAGTCTTCTGTTTCTGTATATCCGCATACAGAACATTTACGTTCTCTAGTATAATCTTCCTTTTCTTCCCATTCATTAAAACTATGTCCTAATGCTTTATACATTATTTTTTCTGTTTTAACAAGTTCCTCACAAATTGTACAATAGTATTTGTTTGTTCTAAAGCCTTCAGTTGTACAAGTTGGTTCTATATATTCATCACTTTCAGCTTTTGCTAATTTATGAGTATTATATGCCATAAATGAAACTTTGCTTGTTTTTCCCATTACATCTTTTACAACTATTTCTTTTTGTATTGTAAATGGATTATATACTACGAATTTTTTCTCATTTTTTGTGTTTAATGTAAAGTTCGTTACTTTTGCTCCATTCATATATACACTCTCTATTGCTACATCGTCTTTTACAGTTATAGTAGGAAGTTCGCAATATATTTTCTGCACTTCAACTTGTTCTCCGTCTTCTTCTATATATTGTGTTTGGTATTGTCTTTTACTTTCTACTGTAATTTGTGGTTCTTCTTGGTCTTCTGCATATTCAATTTTCATATAACCATAACTTGCATAAGATTTTTCCATTTCTTCTTTGCTTATTGGTTCTGCATTATCTTTTGATTTTTTACTTGCCATAATGTAATAATCGTTTCCTGAAAATGTTGGTTTATCATAGAAAGCTTTATCGTCAGATTTTAATTCAAGATTTAATTTATCACTTTTGCCTTCAACTAATATTCCATATCCACTTATTGCACTCTTCTTTGATTCTATTTCAATGTTTCCACTCTCAAACTTTATATTTCCATTATTAACAATTCCATAATGTTTTGGTGCATTAATTTTAATTTTTCCTGTACTAGCAAAAACTAAACTTCTGTCATCATTTTCTTTATCTGGATTTTGTAAATAATCATTATATTTTAAATCTCCTGTTTCAACACTGATACCTGATTTAGTATAATAGTCAATCTCCTCTACTTTTTTCCAGTCTCCTCCAACTTTCTTATTTACTGTTCTTACTTTTGGCTCTGAAAATGCATTAACCTCTAGGCTACCATTTCCTGTTATTTTAATACCCTTAACAGGATATCCTTCTATACCATATCCAGTAACTTTATTATATCCCTTTAAGATAATTGTAATATGAGTTTGGCGAGGAGCTCCTGTATATGCTGGTGCTTTTAAAATTTGCTCTCCTTTTTCGTCAACTGTACCTGCCATATCAGCATCATCTGCTGGTAAAATTATCTTTTTAGCAACTACATTTTCTAAAGTTATTGTATAGTTTTTTCCCTCTTTTGTGATTGTATAACGTCCAAAGTCTGATCCATTTTGTGTTGATAGATTAGCTGAGGTAATCGTTTTATTATCACTAAAATCTAAACTAGAAAAATCAATAATTTCTCCTACTATGTGATTATCACTTTCATATTTTTTTGCTTCTTCTTGAGGACTTAACTTTTCTGATGCACTTGTAGCTTTAACACTTGTTGGAACTAATATTAATAATAGTACGATAAAACACAACAGTAGTTTCTTGCTTGTTTTTATTAATTTTTCGTCCATAAAAATACCCCCTTTACATTATATTTATATTATATAATATTTTTCTATTAATAGCAACCATTTTGCACCTTTTTGTTAAAGTTTTTTCTGAATATATCAAGTACCAAATCGCCTTGAATTTAATTTCTTTAACTCAAAGCGATTTTTTTATAATTTTGCCGACAATTTTTAATTTCTTTTATCATTTTTGTTGTTTCTCTGTTCTAATTGTATTTTTGCTTTTTCTATACTATCTATAAATTTTTGTTCCAATATTTCTTTTGGTACATACTCTGTTAAATATTGAGCAACATGTATTCCACTATAATCTAATTCTAATAATTCAGCCATCATATTATTCTTATTAGCACATAATATAATTGCAATAGGTGATTCTTCTCCCTCTGCTTTTTCATATTTATCAAGCCATTTCAAATATAATTCAACTTGTCCTTTATATTCAGGTCTAAATTTATCTAATTTTA